>JAADCW010000204.1 GCA_013154225.1 Chloroflexota bacterium | reverse complement strand
TCGAACAAGCGGCCAAAGGCGACGAAAACCTGATGCCCCTGTTCATCGAAGCCGTGGAACGCGACGCGACCCTGGGCGAAATCACCGGCGTACTGCGGA
Source organism: Chloroflexota bacterium (assembly GCA_013154225.1). GTDB lineage: Bacteria > Chloroflexota > Anaerolineae > Anaerolineales > DRMV01 > DRMV01. Next base: position 5,311 of record JAADCW010000204.1, on the reverse strand, counting down.
AGGTCTGGGGCGAATATCGGCCTACGGTGTGAACGAATGGCGAATGAAGAATTGCGAATGAGGAATTGCGAATTGCGGACAAGCCCCAATCCCTCAATTACCTCAGCTTCCTCAATCCCCCACCACCACGCAACGAAATAACGAAGTAACGAAGCAACGAGGTAACGAGATAACGAAACAACCAAAATAACCAGGAGCCAAACCATGCCTAAAGTCAAACGTATTGACCATGTCGCGATTGTGATTGACGACGTCGACGCGGCAGCCGCTTTTTGGCAGGACGCGTTGGGGCTGAGCATCACCAAGGTGGAAGAAGAACCCGCGGAAAAAACCGTGGTCGCTTTCCTGCCTGTAGGCGACGGCGAAATCGAACTGGTCAAACCCACCGACAAGGAAAGCGGCACTGCCCGCTTCCTGGAAAAACGCGGGCCAGGCATGCACCACATCTGCCTGGAGGTAGAAGGGCTGGACGATATGGTCGCCCATCTCAAAGCCCAGGGCGTCCAACTCATCACCGAAAGCCCAGCCCAAAAACCCGATGGCACCCGCTACATCTTCATCCATCCCAAAAGCGCCCAGGGCGTGCTGGTGGAACTCTACGAAAAACCGTAAAGGGCTGTGCCTTCTGTGAAGCCGGCATTGAAACTTTCCCCTCGGATGGACGACGCGGAGGCCATTGCCTGCTGCGATTTCCCCGCGTGCCGAGGCACGTGCTGCGTGTATGGCGTGTGGGTGGGGCTGGAAGAAATGTCCCGCATTCTTGCGCACGCGGACCTGATATTGCCCCATTTGCCGCCAGAAGCCCAACAGCCTGACGCGTGGTTTACGGAAGAAGAGGAAGCCGACCCGCACGTCCCCTGCGGGCGGGTGCGGCACACGCGGGTGCTGCAGCGGCCAGAGCACCCGCTGGGCTCGGCCTGCATTTTCTGGATGCCGCCCCAAGGGCGCTGTGCCCTGCAGGCCGCGGCAGAGGCCCAGGGTTGGCACCCGTGGACCCTCAAACCCTTCTACTGCATATTGCACCCCCTGGACCTGGACGAAAACGGCGCAATCACCCTGGACGATGTGGAAACGCTCCTCCAAACCCCAGGGGGCTGTATCCGCCCCGCGGAGCAAGCCCGCCCCCTGCGCGAAATCTTTGCCGCGGAACTGGCTTGGCTGCGCGGCCTTTTCCAGGCCGGGGATGAGCCTTCCCCAGAAAATGCCTCACGCGGGGAGGACGCCCCCCAGCCCCGCGGCCCGAGTTTGCAAAGCCCCTAAATATTCCCCGCCAAAAGGTTGACAAATAACCGCTTTGGGGTAAAATTCCCCCCGCAAGCCGAAGTGGCGGAATTGGCAGACGCGCTGCGTTCAGGGCGCAGTGGGCCTTGCGCCCATGTGGGTTCGACTCCCACCTTCGGCATCGCCCACCTCTCAGCAGGTGGGCTTTTCTTTTGCGGTATAATTGGCGGCGTTCCCCAAGTCCGCCGTCGCATCCTTGCGTTTGAGGTGACTTATGCCAGACAAGAAAAAATGGATCATCGGGATCGTAGCAGGCTGGATGGTTGCCAGCCTGGTGGTAGGCGTCGCCGTAGGGGTATTCCTCAAACGGCTGTGGACTAAGCCCCTCAACCCCGGGCTGCCCACGCTGGTACCGACGGCCACGCAAGGGGTGATCGCCACCGAAACCCCCGAGGTCACGGCCACGCCTTCGTCGGCCGAACCGACCGATACGCCCATCCCTACAGCCACGTTCACCCCCTCTCCCACGCCTGAACCCATGTGCGGCGGTCCGTCCAACATGGTGATCCTGGCTTTGGGTACCAACCGCGGGTTCTACGACCTCGCGGATGTGATCCGGGTGGTCAACGTGGACTTCACCACCGGCGACGTATATATCGTGCCCATCCCGCGCGACCTGCTCGTGGACCTGCCCCCTGATGCCACCACCTACCCCAGCCCACAGAAGATCAACGAAGGCTACTTCCTGGGCACGCCGGTGTGGCAGTGGGGCGCAAACGAAAGCGGTGGTGCGGCGCTGATGGCGCAAACCCTGGCCTACAACTTCGGCATTTCCGTAGATCGCTACGTGGTGGTCAGCGGGCAAGGCTTCCGCAAACTGGTGGACGCGCTGGGCGGCGTGCAGGTCTATCTCCCTGCCCCCGTGGTGGATAAGAAGCAAAACGCCAACTTCCCCGCGGGCAGCCAAATTCTGGATGGCTACCACGCCTGGTTGCTCGCCCGCATCCGCTCCGACGTGGGCGATTTGGGGCGCATTGACCGCCAAACCATGATCCTCAAAGCCCTGTTGGCCCGCGTGACCAGTCCAGACATCCTGCCTAAACTACCCGATCTGGTCAACCTCTACAAGGCTTTGGTGCTCACCGACCTTTCGCCGCAAGAAATGTCGCAACTGGTCTGCTTATTGCAGCAGATGGATGACCCCAAAGCCCGCTTCCACTTCTACTCTGTGCCCAAAGACCTGCTCGAAGAAACGGGCGAGATCATCTACATCGGTCCCAACAAAACCACTGTGCCGCAGGACGTCCTCATTTGGGACGAACGCTACAAGCAATGGCTCCACGACGCCCTGCAAGGCAAGGTGCCTGTGAAGTAACCGACAAAGTCAGGGCTTTGGGAAGCACCCCAAAGCCCTTTCTTCTCCCGAAAGGGAACCCGCTTTTTGGAGGGACAGCCCATGTCGCGCTATGGCTGGCGAGTTTTCTGGATTGTGGTCGCGCTGTTTGCCTTGCTGGTGATGACGTCGTTGGCCCGACGCATTACCATTTCACAACAACTGCAGCGCGATTTAGACCAGGCTTCAACTGAATATGCCATTGTCGCCAGCACCCGCGACGCGCTGCAAACACAAATTGCCCGGGCCACCCAAGGGCTGGATATTGAGCCCACCATCCGCGCGGAGGGCTTCTCCCAGCCTGGGGACGAGGTCATTGTCCCTGTGCCCGTGGGCACAATCACCCCTCAAGGGCCAAACACAAACCAACCTGCGCCAACCCCCACCCCGCAACCACCCCCGTGGGAAATTTGGTGGCGGCTTTTCTTTGGCCCTTTGGAGTAACGCCTGCTTCCACCTCCCCCGGATAGCCGCCGGGGGAGTGCCGCGCTGGGCGCGCGGCACCAACGCCCTGCCCTGCATCAAGGTTTGCTGAAATGCGTTTTATCCGTTGTTTCTATGCTGGTTGGCAAGAAAACGAACTTTCGGTACGCGCCGCGGCACTGACTTATTACGCGGTCTTTTCCGTGTTCCCCCTGCTGCTGCTGTTGAGCAGTGGGCTGGGCTGGCTGTTACGGGATCCCATTCGCCAACAGCAAGCCATCGAAACCTTCATGGAAATGATGCCCCGCGGCAGTGAAGCCATTGTGCAACTGCTGCGGGAAATCGCCTTTTCGCACCGCGTACCCGATGGCGTAGTGGCTCTGAGTTTACTTTGGTCGGCATCGGGCTTTTTGCGGGGCTTGCTCACCGCGATCGTGCGCATCCACGACGCAAAGGCCAGCCGAAGCGGCCTGCTCCTGCGGGCGTGGAGCATGTTGCTCATCGGCCTGCTCATTCCAGGGCTTTTGGGCACATTGGCGCTGCTTTCGGTGGCAGTGCGCCTGGTCGAAATTCTCCCCTTGCCGGGCGATACAGCCGTGCTCAAAGTGCTGGCCCACCACCTTACCTTGTTTGGCATTGCCAGCCTGGCCTTCTATCTGATGCTGCGGGTGATTCCCACGCGACGCAGCCGCCGCCTGCACTCTGCCCTGAGCGCATTACTCACAGCAGGCGCATGGGCGGCGGTCAACAACGGTTTTGCCCAATATCTCACCACCAGCCTCAATCGGCTCAACCTGATCTATGGTTCAATCACCGCAGTCATTGCTTTGATGTTGTATATCTATCTTGTCAATTTGACCATCTTGGCAGGCGCGCAACTCAACGCGGTGCTCCGCGATCTGCGGACGTGCCAACCCGCGCCCCTCCCCCTGGTGGAACGCCGCCCGCCTGATACCCAGGATTGACGCCCCCTTACGTGGATTCCACAAACTGCACGTATACCCCTTTTTCGCGCAACCAATCGAGGGCTTTTTCGACCATTTCCTCGTCGCCGCGCAACTGCAACTCAATCCAGCCTGCGTCAGAACCCACCTGTGCGCGCAAAATGTTCACCGTGATGTCAAAACGGCGGATGAGTTGATTGAGCACCGGCGCACGAAGCAAATCAGGGGGATAGACCAGCCGCACAACAGGCTCGTTCATGGTGACCTCCTCTTCGCACATCCCTGTGCGGGAACCGGGCTATATGGGCAACCGGTTTCGGATGCCGCGCCTCGCGGCGTGCCGAAACCATGGTTATTTGGATTTTAGCACAAAATCCAGCCCTTGCGCCTCCCGAGAAGCCAACTGGCCGCACCCGGCCTGAATGTCAATGCCCCGCCGAAGCCTGACTGTGCAGGGAATGCCCGCCCGTTCCACGATTTCACAAAAAGCCCGCGCCCGCCTGCGGGAGCTGGCCTTGCCCGCGTAGCCCTGGGTGGGGTTGAGGGGAATCAGGTTGACGTGGGCCAACATGCCCCGCAGTAAGTTCGCGAGTTTATGGGCCTGCGCTTCGGTGTCGTTGACATCCCGAATCAGCGCCCACTCAAACGTCACCCGGCGATGGGTAGCGTCGGTGTATTCCCGAATGGCCTCCATGAGGGTGGCAATGGGGTATTTGCGGTTGATGGGGATCAAGGAACTCCGCAACTCGTCGTCTGCCGCATGGAGCGAAACAGCCAGGTTGACCTGCCGCTTTTCGCGGGTGAAGCGCCGAATTTGCGGCACCAACCCCACGGTGGAAAGGGTCATACGCCGCGCGCCCAAAGCAAAGCCCTGGGGATGGTTGAGAATGTCAATCGCGCGCATGGTGGCATCGTAATTGTGAAACGGCTCGCCCATGCCCATGAAGACAATGTGCGTCACCCGCTCGCCATACTGCTTTAGCCAGAGCGCGTAGTAAAGCACCTGAGCCACGATTTCCCCCGCGGTGAGGTTGCGCACCAGCCCCATCTGCCCTGTGGCGCAAAAAGCGCACCCCATCGCGCAACCAGCCTGAGTAGAAATGCACAGGGTCCGCCGGCGGACATAGCGCATCCGCACCGTTTCGATTTGCGCGCCATCGGCCAGGCGGAACAAGGTTTTGTGGGTTTCACCATCGGTGGAAGTCAGCACTGCCGCGGGCTCAAAAGGCTGAAAGACAAAAGCCTCGGCCAGGGCCGCACGCAAACGCTTGGGCAGAGGCGAAAATTCCTCAGGCTTCTGCCAAAGATGGCGATAAAGCCCCTCCCAAAT
>JAADCW010000122.1 GCA_013154225.1 Chloroflexota bacterium | reverse complement strand
CGTACGAACTCAAAGAACAGTTGGCCGAAATGTACAAACCCGAGGGGCGCAAAGGGAAACTGGCCATCTCAACCGTGACAGCAGGCCCCGGCGCGGAACACAGTTGGTATGGCGCGCTGAACTTCAGTTGGTACGACGTCCGCCGCAAGGAAATGCGGGTCAAGCAGGCCGCTCGCGGCGGTTCGGCTACCGTGTTCCGCGACAAGAAAATCAAAGGCATTGTGGTGCGGTTTAGCCACCTCAAGGGCGATTCCAACAACCCGGCAGATATGTCGCTGGTCAAAAAGGCTGGTAAGCGCATCAACGCGGAGATCCTGGCCTTTGATGACAAGCAAAACCAGATGCGCAAAATCGGTACGCCCTACCTGGTCGAAATCATGGACCACTTCGACCTTCTGCCGGTGCACAACTACAAGTTTGGCTCGCACCCCGACACGCCCAAAATCAATTCCACTGTGTGGAAGAACCTCTTTACGCAGGGGATGCCCGACGGATGTTGGGCTGGGTGCCAGCTTTCCTGCTCCCACGGGGTGGACCACTTCCACCTGAAGACTGGCCCCTTCAAGGGCAAGGCCGTGTTGGTGGATGGGCCGGAATACGAAAACGCGGCCGGCTTTGGTTCCAACATCGGCACGTTCGACCCCCTCGCGGTGTTGGAAATCAACTTCTACTGCGATACCTACGGCATTGACACGATTTCCTTTGCCAACACCATTGCGTTCTGTATGGAATGTTGGGAAAACGGCATTCTCAACGCGGAACGCACCGGCGGCCTGGACCTGACCTGGGGCAACAGCGAAGCCGTGTTGGAGATCTTGCATCAGATGGCCCGCGGCGAAGGCTTTGGCGTGCTGGTGGGCAAGGGCACCCGCTATCTGGTGGACTACTTTGCCGACAAATACGGCGCCGATCGCCAGTTCCTCCAAGATATTGCCATGCACAACAAGGGCATGGAAATTTCCGAATACGTCACCAAGGAATCCATTGCCCAGCAGGGTGGCTACGGCATGACCTTGAAGGGCGGCCAGCACGACGAGGCTTGGTTGATCTTCATGGATCAGGTCAACAAGCAACTGCCCACGTTTGAAGACAAGGCCGAGGCCCTGCACTGGTTCCCCATGTGGCGAACGTGGTTCAGCCTGCATGGCCTGTGCAAACTGCCCTGGAACGACATCATCCCCGAGGGCAACGAAAAGACCGACGAGCCCCACAAAGTGCCCGAACACCTGGAAAATTACACCTGGCTCTATGAGGGCATTTTGGGCAAGAAGGTCACCGTGGACGACCTGATTTTTGAATCCGAAAAGGTTTACAACTTCCAGCGCGTGTTTGCCGTGCGGTTGGGCTACGGCACCCGGGAACACGACTATGTGCCCTACCGCGCGATGGGGCCGGTGACTGTGGAAGAGTACGAATCGCGGCAGGACCGCTATGATGCACAACTGCGGGAACTCGGGCACGACGTGGACAACATGACCACCGAAGAAAAGGTAGCGGCGCTGCGCAAATACCGCTATGAGCAGTACGAAATGCTCATGGATGCGGTCTATGCCCGCCGTGGGTGGGATAAACACGGCATTCCTACCGTGGAAAAACTGAAGGAACTGGGTATTGACCTGCCCGAAGTCGTGGCCGTGGTCGAAAAGGCCCGGGCGCGCTACAACGACTAAAAGCGGACATCCTTGGGGCGGCGTCTGCACACCAGGCGTCGCCCTTTTTCCCTTGGATGCTGGCTTGGCCAAAAGTTTGACCGCGTTTGACGCCGATTAAGGTTGCAAGTATAATTTTGCCATCTTGTCGTGGCCGCGCGTAGTTGGTGTGGGGGGCCCTGCGGGCACAGACCTTTGGACTTAGGGAGCCGTTATGGCGCTGAAGGGAAATCTGCGCGACTTCTCTGTGACACAACTGCTCAACCTTATCAACCTGGCCCGAAAAACGGGCATGTTGCGCGTGCGCGGCCCGGAAGCGCAAGCCTCGATTTACTTCCGGGAAGGAAAATTAGCCTACGCAGGGTTGAGCCACGAAGCCAATGACTTGGCGACCATCCTCTACCGAGATAAACGCCTGACCTCAGGGCAGTACCGCATCCTGCGCGAGCGCGCGGGGCAGATGACCGACAAGGCCCTGGGGCTTTTGCTGGTCAATGGCGGTTATCTCTCCCAAGAGGATATTTTGCACAGCCTCCAGGCGTTCTACGTGGACGTCGTCAAGCGGCTGTTTGCCTGGGCTGAGGGCTATTTTGAGTTTGATGCAAAGGCTCCGCCCCCGGCCGGCAAGATTCTCACACGTATTGACCTGGAAAACCTCATCATCGAAGGCGCCCGGCATCTGCGCGAATGGGAGCAACTTCAGGACGAAATCCCCGACCTGGATATGGCGCTCAAATTTGTGGATCGGCCGGGTACCAATTTGCGCAACCTTAACCTGAGCGTTGAAGAGTGGCGGGTGGTTTCCTACATCAACCCCAAAAACACCATCCGCCAAATTGCGCGGGCAACGAAGATGAATGACCTGGAAATTCGGCGCATCGTGTACGGCCTTCTGCAGGCCGGGTTGGTCGAACTGGTGCGCCCTGAGCGCGCGGTGGCTCCGAAGCGGCAGATCCATACCGCTTTGGAAGGCAAAACCAAGGAAGAGCAACGCTCGCTGGTCAACCGTTTGATATCACGTATTCGCGGCCTCTGATATCCTCTCAATGGCACGCAGGCCAACTTCACCATCCTTGCTTTGAGGAATAATGCTATGCAAACTGTAAAAATCGTGGTCACGGGTCCGTTCAATGCGGGAAAGACCGCCTTTATCCAAACGGTGAGCGAAATCGACGTCGTTGCCACGGAGCGCAAAATCACCAGCGAGGCCGAGAAGGTCAAAGATACGACCACGGTGGCCATGGATTTTGGACGCATCACTGTGGACGAAGACCTGGTGCTGTACCTTTTCGGGACGCCGGGCCAGCGACGCTTCGACTTCATGTGGGAAATCCTCTCGGAGGGGATGTTGGGCTTCATCGTTTTGGTGGATAGCACTCGTCCTGAGACCTTCCGTGAAGCGCGTAGCATTTTGGAAACTTTTCGCGCCTATGCCCCTACACCTTACGTCGTTGCAGCCAACAAGCAGGACTTGCCCGAAGCCTGGGATCTGGACGACATGCGGATAGCCCTGCGTCTCCCCCCTGAAGTGCCGCTGCTCCCTTGTGTGGCAACCGACAAGGAATCGGTCAAGAACGTCTTGCTGGAACTCTTGTACCGCATTCTGGAAGAAATTGAAGCGCAGTAAACGCATCGCGCTTCCGCGAGGCTGGTAGTGTCGTCAATTACAACAGATCAAGGCATTGTCCATTACGAAGTTTTTGGCCGTGGTCAGCCTGTCATCCTGCTGCATGGTTGGTTGGGTTCGTGGGGGGTATGGCAGGAGACAATGGCCTATTTAGGGCGCTATTATCGCGCTTATGCCCTGGATTTCTGGGGGTTTGGGGAATCAGGCAAAAAGCGCGACTCGTATGACGTCGCGGATTTTGTCAGCCTGGTTGACCAATTCATGGAACAGCTGGGCATTACCCAGGCGCCGCTGGTGGGGCACAGCATGGGAGGCACAGTGGCGCTGAGCGTGGCCATTCAATTTCCCCATCGGGTCAGCCGGGTCGCGGTCATTGGGTCGCCCATTGTGGGGTCTTCCCTTTCCTTTGCTTTGAAACTGGCCGGCTACAAGCCCATTGCCTTTTTGGTCTATCATCAAATGACCCTGTTCAAGTTGGGCATTCGGCTCAGCGCACCTTTGATCACCAAAGATCCTCGCTGGCCCGACATGATGAATCGGGATTTGTCACAAACGACCCTGGAGTCGTTCCTTTACAGCATTGCTTCTTTGCGCCGCACGGATTTGCGCCCCTTCCTTTCCCAAATTCAGGTGCCCGTCTTGGGGATGTATGGCGACCAAGATGTCATTGTCAACCCCAATCAGTGGCTGGTGCTCAAACAGGGCGTGCCCCACGCCCAAATTGCACGCTATGAAGCCGCAGGGCACTTCATCATGCTTGATCAGCCGCAAGCCTTTGTGCACCGTTTGCAGGAATTTTTGGCTGAAGAAACCCAGCCCGATATTTTGCGGGTGAGGACGACGGCTTCATGATGGGCTTGTCCACACCCTCAGCACCTCCTCTGACCACCGTTGCTTGGACTGACGCCGTGCAGGAGATTTTGGGGGCAGACACAGCCCAGGCTTTCCTGGCGGCGCCCCCTGCGCCTTGGCGCGATGTTTTGCCCGCATTGTGCACCCGCTACGGCCTTCGCAGTGGTCTGGGCATTGGTGTGCGTTTGGGGCGGGCGTTTGCCCGGCATATGTTCCCTGTGCTGGCGGTGGATGAGGGATTGCAAACGCCTGATGTGCGTTTGCTCCCCTGGCCGCGGCGCATGGCCGTGGGCGTTTCTCGGCTGGCAGATTGGGCTGCGCGCGAGTTTCAAATCGCGGTGCAGGCCAAGCCGTGGGATGAGGGGTTCCTGTGGCTGGCTACATGCCCCTTTGGCAAGGTGACAGCCCCTGAGGGGATTGCGGCGTGTTCCCCCTGGGTGGGGCTGTTGGAAGAAACCCTCTATTGGCTTAGCGGTGGGCGTTGGTTTGCCGTCGCGCCTCACACCCACAAAGACGCGCTTTTCTTACCTCGGCATCCATTGCACTGAGACGGCGTTATGCTCAAAATCATCCTTCACGACGACCGTCATATCTTGCCGTTCAACGAGCCCGCGCGCGATCTGCGCATCCAGAACAAGCCCCTCTGGCTGGCGCAGCGCGACGTGCTCACGCCGTACGTGGATCGCGAAATCGAGATCCGCGCAGGTCAGCAGTTGCCGCCGATTCGGGAAGAGACCATCGTTTATCGCGATAATTTGTTCTTTGACGAACATTACATTCGGGCGTTTTTGGAAGCCGCGCGTAAGCGTAAGAAACCGGTGCGCGCGGCCTTTTCAGCCCATGATCCCGCTTTTCGGGAACACGCCCTGCCGCTTTCCATCTCTTACACCCAACAAGACGATATTTACCTGGCCGACTTGTGGTATTACCCCCAGGGCACAGCCACCGATGAGGAACCCGAGCCGTTGGTCATTGACCTGCAAGCCCGGGAGATTGGTTATTACCACGTGCCGACCTACATGGCTACGGAGCAGGGCGATTTGGTGTTCCAGGTGCCTTTGCGGGCGCTAATTGCCATTGATAGCTGGGTGCATATTTTCGTGGCCGATGTGATTTTTGGGGTTTTTGCCCGCGGCGCGCGTTTTGAAGCCCGCCTCAACCGAGATCCCTTCTTCAAACTCAAGATTTTGGCCACGGCCATGTATGAGGGCAAACAAGTGCTCTCGTCTTCCCCCTTGGTCAAAGTGGGGCGCAACGTGGTTATTGACCCCACCGCGGTCATCCACGGCCCCACCATCATTGGCGACAACGTCACCATTGGCGCAGGTGCTGTAATTGACAACTGCATCATTGGCGACAACGTCAACATCTCCCAAGGGTGCCAGTTGTTGTTGTCGGTCGTGGGCGACGGCGCGTTTTTGCCTTTTCGGGCCGCGCTGTTTATGACCACGTTGATGGATAACAGCATGGTGGCGCAAAACACGTGTTTGCAGATGTGCGTGGTTGGGCGCAACACGTTCATTGGCGCAGGCACCACGTTTACCGATTTCAATTTGATTTCTGCCCCCATCAAAGCGCGCGATGGCAATGGTCTGTTGCGCGACGCCAACCGCCCGGTGTTGGGCGGCTGTGTGGGGCACAACTGCCGTTTGGGGTCGGGTTTGGTGATTTACCCCGCGCGCATGATTGAATCGGACGTGGTGATTGCCGCCAGCCCAGAACGCCGCGTCATCATGAAAGACGTGACGTACGAAGACAGCGACCACCATCACTTGCGAGGTGGCCACCGCCACCCGCGGCTGTATCCCCGCCCGGGCGAACAATCGTCTCAGGGTTGGTAGTTTTGTCTCCTGCATCCTGAACCTTGCCACGCGTTTCTATGGACACCTTTGCTTTCATCATTCACCCCATTGACCCCAAGCGCGACGTCCAGCGCAAATTCCCGCTTCTGGGAAAGGTGTTGACCGAACGGCAGATTGATTTTTTCTCCACCTTTTTCCCACCAGTTTACATTTCAGAGATTACGGGCATTGTCTCTCAGGCCACAGGCAAAGAGATCAAAGGTTGGTTTGTGGCCTGCCCCCTCACCCCTCGGCGGATGTTGGAACTGCCAGAGCGGGTGGTTTACCGCAAAATCATCCAGACCGGACGCATGGCCGAGCGGCTGGGCGCCAAGATTTTGGGCTTAGGCGCGTTCACTTCGGTGGTGGGTGATGGGGGGCTGACCGTTGCCCGCGCGCTGGACGTGCCTGTGACCACGGGAGATTCCTACACCGTGGCGATTGCCGTTGAGGCCCTGTGGGAAGCCGCTCGGCTGATGGATATTCCCCTGGAAAACGCCACCGCCGCGGTGGTGGGCGCCACCGGCGCAATTGGCCGGGTTTCGGCAACCCTGCTCGCGCGGCGGGTGGGTGAGGTATACTTAATTGGACGCCGTCGCTCGGCTTTGGAACAGGTGCGTGAACAAATCGCATCTGAAGGAGGGCGCGCGACCCTTAAGGTGAGCACCGACATTCGCGACCTGCGCCATGCACAACTCATCCTCACGGTGACCAGCGCGCTGGATACCGTGGTGGAGCCCGAACATTTACAGCCGGGAAGCGTGGTGTGCGACGTGGCTCGCCCGCGCGATGTTTCTGCCCAAGTGGCCGCTGTGCGCGACGACGTCTTGGTCATTGACGGCGGCATGGTTGAAGTGCCCGGCCCGGTAGATTTCCATTTCGATTTCGGCTTTCCCCCTGGGAAGGCCTACGCTTGTATGGCCGAAACCATGGCCTTGGCCTTGGAAGGCCGTTTTGAAGATTACACCGTGGGCAAGGAGATTTCCCTCGCCCGGGTGGAAGAAATTGCCCAAATCGCGGCAAAGCACGGTTTCCGTCTCAGCGGTTTCCGCTCCTTTGAAAAAGCGGTCTCCGCGGAACACATTGCCCGCGTGCGCGCCCTCGCCCAAAAACGACGGCGGGCACAGCGGTCTGGGAGGTAGCCTATGGGAAAGGCTCGCATCTTAGTGGTGGAAGACGACCTGGACATCGCCAACATGCTCCAAATCTATTTTTCCAGCCAGGGCTATGAGGTGGAGATTGCTCCGCGCGGCTACGACGCGCTGGAAAAGACCCGCCACAGCATGCCCCACCTGATTGTGCTGGATATTATGCTCCCCGACATTGATGGCTATGAGGTCTGTCGGCGCTTGCGCACCAGCACCCGCACCAGCCACATTCCGGTCATCTTCCTGACGCAAAAAGACGAGCGCAGTGACCGCCTGCAAGGGCTGGAACTCGGCGCGGATGATTACATTACCAAACCTTTTGATATTGAAGAACTGCGTTTGCGGGTGCAAAATGCCATCCGCCGCGCAGAGCGGGAAAGCCTCACCGACCCGCGCTCTGGCTTGCCCGCGGGGCGTCTCATCGAAGACCAGTTGCGGCGCATCATTCGTGAGCAAGGCTGGGCGTTGATGGACATCCGCATCAACCATTACGATGCCTTTCGGGATGTGTATGGCTTCGTGGCCGCCAACGACGTCTTGCGCTTTACGGCCATGCTCCTGAACGAGGTCGTGGACGAATTGGGCACGCCAGACGATTTCATCGGCCACCCCGGCGACGAAAACTTCGTGGTCATCACCACCGAAGAGGCTGCCCCGGCCATTCGGGCCCGCATCAAAGAGCGCTTTGCCGAAGAGGTCAAGAGCCACTACAACTTCCTCGATCGGGAACAGGGCTACATCACCGTGGAAGTGGACGGCGTGCCGACCAAAGTGCCCCTAATGACCCTCTCGGTGGGTGTGGTTTCGCCTTCCCAATATCATTTTGCCGACATCCGTGAAATTACCGAACTGGCTGCTGAAGCGCGGCGGAAAGATGTGCCCCCGCGACTGGAGGCTTGACGCCTAAAGCCTGCCAGCCGCGTTTGGGCACCCTGGGCTTTGTATGTTAGGAACTGACCCCTTCATCTTAGGCATCTTGTTGGCCGTTGTTGGGCTGAGCATGTTTTTTGCCGCCCGAAGTTTGACGCGCCTCATGACCGTGGGCACCCAAGAGGCGTTTGTCTCCACCATGCCGGTGGCGGTCTCGTCTGAGATGGAGGCTGAAGACGATCCTTCTCAAGAAGCCGTGATTTTGGTGTTGAGTGGGGGAAGGGTGCAGTACCTCAACGCCCAGGCACGGCGATGGTTTAACCTTGACCCAGATGCCTTCCCATCTTTGGAATACCTGGCCCATCGGGTGCGGCCTGAAGAGGATTTCCTGAAACTCTGCGCGGCGCCCGGCCACGCGCGGCTGACCCTGGCCGCCAAAGCCGTGGAAGCCACATCGTACGCGGTGCCCTACCAGGGTGAGCGGGCGATGTTGATTGCCCTGCGGCCTTTGCAGTTGCTGGAAGAAGGCCAGGAAACGCTGCCGGTGCCTTCCCTGCATTCGCTGAGCGTTTTTGTGGAATTGAGCCAGCGCATCGGCACCCAGACCAATCTGGACGACGCGGTCCAGGCCGTGGTTGAGGCGATTGCCCGATTGCTTCCATCGGATTTGATGGAAGTGACGTTGTGGAACGCGTCGCACGACGCGCTGATCCCTTATCGCTACGTGGCAGGTCCCGATGGCCCTGTGCAGGTCGCCGCGGGCGAACAGGAATACCGCCCCGACGAAGGCTTTACCGGCTATTTGCTGACCCATCGCGAACCGCTGTTGGTGGACGATGTGGACGTGGATTCGCCAGCCGTGCCCCTCATTGACCGCCGCCGATACCCCATTCGTTCTTACCTGGGCGCGCCGCTGATTGTGGGCGATGAGGTCATCGGCACATTAGAGGTGGCTTCCCTGGCGCCGTATGCCTACACCCAGGGCGATAAGGAGTTCCTGAACCTGGTGGCCTCGCAGGTGGCGGTGGCTTTGCAGAATGCCCAGCGGTTTACCGAAACCCAGCACCGCTTGCAAGAGTTGCGCGGCCTGGCCGAAATTGCCCGCTCGGTGGGCGGCGTGAAAGACCCCGGCCAATTGATTGGCCGCATTTTGGAAAGCATTCATCCCCTGATTAATGGCCGCATTATCGGCTTTTTGTTGTATGACGAAGTCCATCGGATCCTGGCCGCGCAAAAGCCTTTCTTGGGCTTGCCCGATGCTTTTGTAGAAGCCTACCGCACCCGTGTGGGGGTGGGCACAGAGGCCGAGGCTCTGTTACAGAGCGAAGAACCCATTGTGAGCGAAAACGCGCCCGAAGATGAGCGGCTCAAAGCCCTGGGTTTGGCTGATTTGTGCCGCACTGCAGGCATTCGGGCCACGGTGCTCTATCCCCTAAGCGCGGGCGCACGCACCCTGGGCTTCCTGCAGGTGGCCAATAAGCCCGACAATACACCGTTCAACGAAGAAGATTTGCAGGTCATTACCCTGTTGGCCTCGCAGGTCGCACCCTTGTTGGAAAACGCGGTGCTCTTCCAGGAAGCCCGCCAGCGCGCCCAGCGTGCCGAAGCCTTGCGGCGTGTGGCCAGCCTCACAGCCTCGCAGGCGACTTTGGACGAGGTATTCAAGTTTTCTCTGCTGGAGCTGGCCCACCTTGTCCAGGCTGACGTGGCCGCAGTGCTGTTGTTGGACGAAGAGCGCGGTGGGCTTTTCCCCCATGAGCCCTCTTTGTACGGCATCTCGCCCGACCAGGCCCGCCGCATTGGCTCGATTTCTGCCCAGGCCCCAGATTTTCACCTCACTGCCACCCGAAGCGGGCGGCCTTTCCTCTCCGACGATGTCCAAAACGACCCGCGAGTGGTGGCCTCTTATCGGGATTTGCTGAAGGCAGTGCCCCACATTCGCTCGGCCATTGTGGTGCCTTTGCAGGCCCGAGGCCGAGGCGCTGGGGAAATCATTTTGGCGCATTCCAAACCCGGCCAATTTGACCGTAACGACCTACAGTTGGCGCTGGCTACTGCCGCCCAAATGGCCGTGGTGTTGGAGCGTGAGCGCCTGCTGGCCCAAAGCGACCAGACCTTGCGCCAGCAGGTGGAAGAACTGGGCGCGATTGCGCGCCTCAGCCGCGAGTTGGGGCTGATTGCCTCGCTGGAGCGGCTGTTGCAGTACGCGCATCGCCAAATGCTGGATTTGACCCACGCGCGCTGTGGGGTTACCCTGCTCTTTGATGCCGATGACCCCACGGTAATCCGCCACGCCACCGGCGGGCCGTGCGAGGCCGCACTGCATCCTTTGGATGAAGTGGCCGTCAATTTGCGCACGCCCCAGGCCATTGATGATTATGCCGAAAGCGATTTAGCACCACCCCATGAGCGTGTGCGCTCTTCGCTTTCGTTACCGTTGCTCTATCACGGCAAGGTGGTGGGGGTGGTGCATTTGCACCATGACGAGCCGGAGCACTTTACCCCTGCCCTTCAGCATTTTGCCCAACTCCTCGCACAGCACGTGGCCGTGGCCGTGGGGCAGGCCATGCAAACCGACCACTTGCTGCGCGAAAACAAAGCCCTCAACCAGCAACTGCAAGCCCTTCAGCGGCTTCAGCAGTATCTTCAGAATCACCGCCCCTTGGAGCAGGCCGACCTTGCCCTGCAAGACCTGGTTTCGGTGTTGAGCGAAGCCATCGCGTTTGATGCGGTGCTGGTGGCCCGCTACGACCCGGCCACAGGTTTACTGGAACCCGTGGCCAGTGTGGGCTTCCAGGACGTGCCTGCCATGCCGTGGGATGCCTTGAGCCTGCTGTTGGAAGACCGCTTCTTCCACGATGGAGTTTACTTCATCCCGGCTGAAGACCGCCCGCCTTTGCCGGGCAACCTGACCCTGCCCCAACCCGAAACCCAAACGCCCGAGGATGATGCCTCGGCTTCCTGGCGCTCGCAAGATTTGCTTCTGGTGCCCTTGCGCACAGCCGAGGGCGAGCCTTTGGGCCTGCTCTATTTGCACGCACCTCGCGATGCCCAGCGTCCCAACGAAGCCATCCTCGAGGTTTTGCGCATCTTTGCCCTGCACATTGCCTGGCTGTTGCAGGCCCACGAAGTTTGGCAAGCCTGGCAGACCGACCGCCACCATCTGGAAACCCGTGCCATCGAGGCCGAAGAAGCCGCCCGAGTGGCCCAGCAGGACTTGCCGCGCTGGCTTCACAAAGACTTACAGCAAACCCTCGACCGCTATGCTTTGGCCCAGCGCGCTGAACGCCTGCAAATCAGTTTGGAAATCACAGCCCTGCTCAACCGTCAGCCCAGCCACAGCGCGGTGTTCGACACCTTGGGGCGGCAGATGGCCGAGCGGTTTGGCTTCAACTATGTTTTGGTGGCCGAACCCACCGCATTTGCCGGTGGCGCCAGCGACCAGGGCGGCCTGCGGCTTTTGCGCACTTTTGGCGATGTGCCCAGCACGTTGAAACTGGATATGCTCTTGGGCCAGCGCAACCCGCTGAGCGAAGCCCTTCGGCGGGAAGAGGTGGTGGTTGTGCCCGATATTTCCCGCGAAGGCCAGTGGGAACGCTCGCCGTTGTTACAGCGCCTGGGCGTCCAGGGCTTTGCCGCGTTCCCCATCATTGTGGAACAGCGGGTGCGTGCCGTGGTGTTGGTGGCTTCTAAAGCGCCGCTGACCTTCTTCTCCACCCAAGACGCGGCCATCTTTGACCTCATGGGGCGCCAGGTCGGCATTGTGCTCCAAAACCTGGACCTGCTTTCCCGCACGTCGCGGCGCTTGCGGGAAGTGGACCTCTTGCTCACGTTCAGCCGCCAATTGGGTGTGCTGGATGCAGAGCGCATCCTCAAGACCTTGATGGACAGCACCCTGGGCGTGCTTCAACATGCCCACGCTGGCTTTGTGGCCATGTGGGACGAACAACAGCGGGTACTGCGCCCCCAGGCCGCCGGCGGCTATGCCGACCCCTCGGCCCTGTTGGCCATCACCCTGCCGGAAGATAGCCTGCCCGCGCAGGTGATGCTGGAAGGCCAGCCGCGGCGCATTGCAGAACTGGATTTTGCCGAGGCCTACCCCCTCAGCGCAGACGACTTGATGCGCTACCGCCAGGCCACCACCGAGCGGATGCCGGTTTCCAGCATGATGGTGCCTTTGCGCGCGGGCGATCGTCCCCTGGGCGTCATTGTGTTGGACAACTTCAACACCACCACAGCCTTTACCGCCGACGACCAAACCCTGGTGGCATCCCTGGCACAGCAAACCGCGCTCACCCTGGAAAACGCTCGCTTGCTCCGCACAGCCGAACAGCGGGCTTCGCAGTTGCGCGCGCTCGCCCAGGTTTCTGCAGACATTACGGTGCGCAGCCTTTCTTCGGAAGAAATCGAAGCCTCGCTGTTGGAGCAGTTGGAAAAGGTCTTGCCCTACGACGCGGGCGCTTTGTGGTTGCTGGATGGCGACCACCTGACCGTGCGGGATGCCCGCGGCTACCCTAACAGCGAAGAACTGCTGGGCGTGGGTGTGGACGTGGAAGACAGCCGCCTCTTCCAAGAGATGATTTCTTCCCGCCGCCCCTTGGCCGTGGGCGATATGCACACAGACGACCGCTTCCCCAATGCGGATGCCTTGCCCAACCATTCGTGGCTGGGCGTGCCCCTGATCGCCAAGAACGAAGTGTTGGGCGTGATTGCGCTGGAAAAGGCCGAGCCGCACTTCTTCACCCGCGACTGGGTGGAAACCGCGGAAACCTTCGCGGCGCAGGTGGCCGCGGCTTTGGTCAATGCCCGCTTGTACGAGGAAAGCCTGCACCGTGCAGAAGAGTTGGATCGCCGCACCCGCCGCCTTTCGCTGGTGTACGAAGTCACCGCCGCGCTTTCGGCTTCGTTGGACCCACAGTACATTGTGGATTACACCGCCACGCAGTTGCAGCAGGCGTTGGGGAATGTGCGGGTTTCCGTCGTTTTGTGGGAAGATGGCCGCGCCACCCTGGTGGCCGAGGCCCCTGAGACGCCGGAAGAAACCCTGCCTCAAACCTTGCCCTCTGCGCCAGTGCTGGAGCACTTGGCCGAAAGTTTGGGCGTGTTCCGCAGTGACCACCCCCTGGACGACTCCATGCTCGCGCCGCTCACTTCGTTCTTGCAGGCGCGTGGGGCTTCCAAAGTGGCCGCGGTGACCATGTCGGCTGGCCAAACCATGTTTGGCGTGCTCTTCCTTTTGGCCCCCGAAGGCGAAGAACTCACCACCGACGAGGTGGAATTGGCCCAGACCGTGGCTAAGCAGGCCGCGGTGGCATTGCAGAACGCCAAATTGTACGAAACCACGCGGCGCTTTACCGAGGAATTGGAAGCCCGGGTGGCTGACCGCACGGCTGAGTTACAGCGTGAGCACCACCGTGCGCAAACCTTGCTCCGCATCATTGGCGAACTTTCGGCCAGCCTGGACTTGGACCAGGTGCTCAACCGCACTTTGGATTTGCTCAACGAATCCATCACCGCGGAGCAAAGCAGCATTTTGCTCGCCCGCCCAGGCGAAGATACCTTGTTCTACCGGGCAGGGCGGGGTTACACCGAGCAGCCGCCTTTGGGCGGTCGCCCTACGGATATTTCGGCGCGCGAATCTTTGGCTGGCTGGGTGATTCAAAATCGTCAGCCCGTGCTCATTGGCGACCTTTCTCAAGACCCCCGCTGGAAGGAAAAAGAGCATGGCGTGCCCACAGCCCATCGGAGCGTGATTGGCGTGCCGCTGGTGGTGGGGCAGGAAGTGCTGGGCGCACTGATGCTCTTCCACCGGGAGCCTTACCACTTTGGCGAATATCATCTGGACCTGGCCAATGCCACGGCCAAGCAGGTCGCGGTAGCCATCAACAACGCGGAGCTGTTCCGCCTGATTCGGGAACAGGCCGAGCGTTTAGGGCAGTTGCTCCGCCAGCAAGAGGTGGAAGCCAGCCGCGCCCGCGCAATTTTGGAAGGTATCGCAGACGGCGTGCTGGTTACCGATACCGAGGGCACAATTACCCTCTTCAACCCCTCGGCAGAGCGCATTTTGGGCCTACCTGCAGAGCAGGCTTTGGGGCGGCCCCTGGACCACTTCATCGGTTTGTTTGGTTCGGCTGGCCGTCAGTGGATGGACACGGTACACAATTGGTCGCGCGATCCTGATAGTTATCGCGAGCAAACCGTGTATGAGGAGCAAATCGAACTGGACGACGGCCGCGTGGTTTCGGTGCACCTGGCGCCGGTGTTTTACCGCCGCGATTTCTTGGGCACGGTATCCGTATTCCGCGACATTACCCACCAGGTCGAGGTGGACCGGTTGAAGTCGGAATTCGTGGCCACGGTTTCCCACGAACTGCGCACCCCCATGACGGCCATCAAGGGCTATGTGGATATTTTGCTCATGGGTGCAGCAGGCGCGCTGAACGAGCAACAGCGCCGCTTCCTGGAAGTGGTCAAAAACAACACCGAGCGCTTGAATTTGCTGGTCAACGACTTGCTCGATATTTCCCGCATCGAAGCCGGGCGGGTGTCGTTGGCGCCTGAAGCCCTGGATTTGCGGGCGCTGATTGAGGAAGTGCTTGCAGAGCAAGAACGGATTGCCCGCGAAGAAAATCGCCCCATGACCTTTGAGGCCGATTTGCCGCCCGATTTGCCCTTGGTGTACGGCGATCCTGAACGGGTGCGCCAAATTGTTGAGAACCTGGTCGAAAACGCCTACCGCTACACGCCCGAAGGTGGGCATGTGTGGGTGCGCGCCCACGTGGAAGGCGACCAGGTGCAAGTGGACGTCCAAGACAGCGGCATTGGTATTCCGCCAGAAGAGCAGCCTCGGGTGTTCGAGCGGTTCTACCGCGGGGAAAATCCCCTGGTTATGGCCTCCGCGGGCACGGGCTTGGGGCTCTCGATTGTCAAAACCCTGGTGGAAATGCACGGTGGAAGCATCTGGCTAACCAGCAGTGGCAAACCGGGCGAAGGTTCCACTTTCTCGTTTACTTTGCCGATTTATTCCGAAACCCTC
This sequence comes from Chloroflexota bacterium, assembly GCA_013154225.1. Lineage (GTDB taxonomy): Bacteria > Chloroflexota > Anaerolineae > Anaerolineales > DRMV01 > DRMV01. The sequence continues at coordinate 6,801 of JAADCW010000122.1, read as the reverse complement.
GAATCCGAAGCTCAAGAGGCTGAGGATTCATCTCAGGGAGGCTCCAACAATGGCTAAGATCGTGATCGCAGAAGATGAACGCGACATTCGGGATTTGATCACCTTCACCCTGCAGTTTGCAGGCCACGAAGTGGTGGCCACGGCCAACGGTGCAGAAGCCGTCGAAGCCGTGCAGCGCGAAATGCCCGATTTGGTGTTGATGGACGTCCGTATGCCGCGGATGACCGGCTACGAAGCCTGCCGCCAGTTGAAGGCCGACGACCGCACCAAGGACATCCCTGTGGTGTTCCTCTCGGCAAAAGGGCAGGAATCAGAAGTGCAGGAAGGCTTGGCCGCGGGCGCGATGGACTACATCCTCAAGCCGTTTTCGCCAGATCAATTGACCGCCCGAGTGCAAGAAATTTTGCAGCAGTTTGGCAAAGCATAGCCCTTTGCCATCGGCCTGCGGGCTGAAGAGGCAGTGCCATGAGCGCAATCATCATCCGAGACAGAATTGCCCATTACGAAGTGCTGGGGAGAGGCCGTCCCGTGCTTTTCCTGCACGGCTGGATCGGTTCCTGGCGCTATTGGGTGCCTGCGATGCAGAGCGCGTCGCAGCGCTACCGCGCGTATGCTTTGGATTTGTGGGGCTTTGGCGATAGCGACAAGCACCCCGAAAATTACGCTTTAGAAGCCCAAACCCACCTTTTGGCCGCATTTTTGGACGAAATGGGGATTACCCGCATTGCGCTCATTGGGCACGGTTTAGGTGCCGTGGTCAGTTTGCTTTTCAGCCTGCGTTACCCTCTGGCTGTGGATCGGATGGCTTTGATTGCCCTTCCCCTGGAAGTTGGCGCCTTGCACAATCGTTTGCGCACAGATTCACCGGAAAAATTGGCCGATTGGCTCTTGAAGCCCACGATTTCCACCGAGGCCGCGCGGCATGAGGCCCCCAAAGCCGACGCGCGGGCTTTGCGTTCATCTTTGGAAGAAATCGAGTCCCTGGACTTGGTGGCCGAACTCAACAAGGTGGAAGCGCCTTCCCTCTTGCTCTATGGCCGCAACGACGCGCTGGTGCGTCTTCCCAGCGGGGAAACCGTGACGCACCTGCCCGAACACGTCCACCAGATTGTCTTCGAGCAGTCGGGGCACTTCCCCATGTTGGATGAGCAGAGCAAATTCAACCGTCTGATGTCGGATTTCCTGCTTTTGGATTCCGGCGTAAGCCCCCGACAACTGCAACTCAAAGAGGAATGGAAACGCCGCGTGCGCTAAAAAGGCGGCGCAGGTTTGCTGCCGCGTGGCGACGGACAGCCCGATGGGGGAGCATCCTCGGGCTGTTGTTGTTGGCCGCGTGCGCGCCTGCTATGGGTTCGCCAACGCCCACGCCCTGGCGTCCACCTACGGCAGTGCCCAGTGCCACGCCAACGGTCACGCCTGTGCCTTCCCCTTCCCCCACGCCCACCCTTACCCCCACACCTACCCCTTTGGCCTGCTGGCACCAGGGGGGCACCCTGCGTTCGGTGAGTTTGGAAACCTCCGACCTGCCGCACCCCTTGCCGGTGATCGTGTATTTGCCGCCGTGCTACGACCAACTGCCCCAGGCGCGTTATCCGGTGTTGTATTTGTTCCACGGCCAGAATTTCGATGAGCACCAATGGGTGCGGCTTGGTGTGCCGCAAACCGCGGATCGGTTGATTGCCGCGGGTGAAGCCCCGCCGTTTATCGTGGTCATGCCCGGCGAGGATACCTGGACCCAGCCGGCTGATACTGGCTTTGACGAGGCTGTTTTGCACACGTTGATGCCGTGGGTGGAAGCCCATTTTCACACCCGCAACGAGCGGCAGTATCGGGCGGTGGGGGGACTTTCTCGGGGTGCGTCTTGGGCTATTCATTTTGGGCTTTCCCAATGGCAGTTGTTTGGAAGCATTGGCGGCCACAGCCCTCCGATTTTTTGGGAAGACGTGGGCTATATCCGCCCTTGGTTGGAGGCCATTCCCGAAGGTGAATGGCCGCGCATCTATTTGGATATTGGCCGTGGTGATCAGCAGCAGATCCTCTCTTCGGCCCAGTGGTTTGAGCAAATTTTGACCCAGGGGGAATATCCGCACGAATGGCATCTCAACATTGGGCGCCATAACGAAGCATATTGGAGCGCCCACGTGGAAGCCTATTTGCGTTGGTACACTGCCGCGTGGCGTGAAGATCAGGCCGCGCCTTAGCGTGCCTCAATTTTGGTGTTGAAGGTTTCGGAAACGACATAAGAGGGGGCGCATGATAGGCTTGAAAGCCCGCCTTTGGTTGAGAGGCGGGCGTGCTCTTTTGAATGATCCCTTAAGTTAAGGTGATTGCTTTTTGTGTAAATTGTTTGTATACTTGGAACGTTCGTTGCCTTGTCCGTAGCATCCGTGGAGGGGGGCGCGGGTGCGCCTTCTTCTTGGAGGGAAGAATGAAAAAAGTTTGGTGGCAGTTTTTGTTTTTTGGGATCGTGGTCCTCGCGGCTTGCAATTTTCCAGGGGCCGCTACGCCTGCGATCTCGGAAGATGCCGTCCAGACCGCGGCGGCCATGACCGTGCAAGCGGCGCTCACGCAGGCCGTGCAGGCCACACCCACAGTAGCCCCCAATACCGCGCCTTCCCCTACGCCTGCAGCCAATGGGGTGGTGTTTACTGTGACACCCGCGCCCACGCTTGCCAAATCGCCCACGCCGCAACCCACGCAAGACAAATGCAATGTCGCCCATTTCGTTACCGACGTCACCGTGCCTGATGGCACCGTATTCAAGCCCGGCGAAACGTTTACCAAAACGTGGCGCTTGAAAAACGTGGGTACCTGCACCTGGGAAAATTACACCCTGGTGTTTGACAGCGGCGCAAAGATGGGCGGCCCGGCAACACAGTCCATCCCAGGCCCGGTGGCGCCTGGTGCAGTGGTGGACGTGTCGGTGGACCTGGTTGCACCGACACAGGAGGGGACCTATAAGGGCTACTGGCGCCTGCGCGATGACAAAGGCGTGCTCTTTGGGTTGACCACAGGCAACGCCTTTTGGGTGGCAATCAAAGTTGCCAAAGAAAAGCCTACTGCAACCCCTGCCCCCACGTTGGTGCCGCCGGCGTTGTTGATTTTGGACTTCTATCAAGATGCCCCCAACGCCACATGGTACAACGGCTCTGGCGACACGTTGCCCTTCCCTGGCGCGAGCGGCGATGCACGAGGCTTTGCTCGTTACGCAGACGTCTATATCTTGGAAGATGGGAATGCCTATGACAGCGTTTTGGAAACGCATCCCCAATGGATTGATCATGGGAGCATTATTGGGCAGTATGACACCGTCACCCTGCCGCCCAATGCCCACTTCCGGGCAAGCTTGGGCTTTATCGCGGCCACCAACGGCGTGTGTGGCGCCGGTGATGTGTATTTCCGCTTCTACATCTTGAAGCCCAACATGCCCCCGCTGTTGCTTCAAGAATGGCACAAGGCCTGTGATGGTTCGCTTTTGGATGTGGACGTGAACCTTTCGGCCTATGCCAACCAATCGGTAAGGTTTGCGCTGCAAGTGGATGCTGGCGACTCTTCAGCCCAAGATTGGGCTGTATGGGTGCAGCCTGTGGTATCCACGCCATAAACCTCCTTTGGCTTACACGGCAAAAGCCGCCTTCCAGCGAAGGCGGCTTTTTTGCTTGTTGCGGGTTCCTATCAGGCTGGGCTTTTGAGAATGTGCCAGATTTCCTTCCATGAGGGGCGCTTCCCAAACATGAGAATGCCCACCCGAAAGAGCCGCAGACCAGCCCAGGCACTGATGACCACGCCCACCGCAATGGAAAACAGCGAGAGGGCGATATCCCACCAGGGCAGGGGCGTGATGGAAAGGCGGAGCAAAAGCGCAATGGGCGCGGTCCACGGGAAGTAACTCATCACCCTGGGCACCAGGCCGTTGGGGTTGAGAAAGAAAAGGGTGTTGACCATGAAAGGCGACACAGCCAGGATGGAGAAGAAAGCCGAATACTGCTGGCTTTCGCGGAGGTTGTTTCCCAGGGAGCCCAGGCCAGCCATGAGGATGCCAAAGAGCAGGAAGCCGGCCAACAGCACCACCAGGGCAATGGCCAAAAACTGCGGCGTAAAAGAAAGTTGCAGTTCGGGCATTTGTGCCAGGTGGTTGAAGAGGAACACGGCAGAAACGCCCCATACCGCGATTTGGGTCAGCCCTAAAGCGCCCAACCCCAGCAGTTTTCCTGCGAGCAGCTCCGACGTGGTGAGGGAAGAAAGCAGCACCTCCACAATGCGGCTTTCTTTTTCGCCTGCAACGCTTTGAAGCAGGTAGCCTGTGACCGTAAAGAGGGAGATGAAGTAAAGGACGCTGAGCAGGTACGAACTGAAGAAGTCGTTGGCGCTTTGGGCTTGGCCACCTTCGCCGCTGGAAAGAGAGATATAGCGGGTATCCGGTGGGGTAAAGAGGGCTTCCAATTCTTCTTCGGAAAGCCGCCCCGCGGTGTGGGCATAGGCCATCAGGAAGGTCAGGCGCTCGTCCACTACGGGCGAGATGGTGACCATGCTGGTATCGGTGTAAACGTCAAGGGGCGCATCGGTTTGTGGATAGCCAGCGGGAATGACCACCACGGCTAACAGTTGCCCTGAGCGCACGGCTTTTTTGCCTTCTTCCAGGCTGGGCACCCGCTCAAAGCCCTCTGGCAAGGTTTGAGGCAGGAAGTGGGCTTGGTCGAGCACGCCAATGGGTTTGGATACGTCCACAGTGATCAATTCGGTGTTGTTGGGGCGATGAGAGAGCCATTGCAATCCCAGGGTGACCAACGCGGCCAGAATGGGCAATCCAAACGTGGCCAGGCGATACCCCCAACGGCGGAAGTTGGTGCGATATTCAAACTCGGCAACGGCAAAAACTTTACGCGACTGCATGATGCGCCTCCTCGGTGTGGGCGGCTTCAACAGCCTGAAGGAAGATGTCTTCCAGGGTGGGTAGGGTGCGCTCGAAACTTTCGATGGGCACGTCTGCTGAGAGCAAGGCTTTGAGAATTTCGCTTGGTGCAACCCCAGGCTGGGGGAACAAGCGCCAGCCCTCTGGGGTGGTGGTCACGCGGGCAACGCCGGGGATGTGCTCAGGCAGTTGGGCCCCAGGCGCCAGCCGAATGGCAATGTCGCCTTGGGCGTATTGCTGGCGCAGGTCGGCAAGGTTGCCTTGTTCCACGATGCGGCCGTGGTCAATGAGGGCTACGCGATCGGCCAGGGCTTCGACGTGATGCAGTTGGTGGGAACTGAGCAAAATCGCTTGTCCGCGCTCGCGGAGTTCCCGAATGAGCCCTTTGACCAGTTGAATGTTGACCGGATCCAGGCCCTGGAAGGGTTCGTCAAGGATGACCAACGGTGGTTCGGAAAGCAAGGCCGCGGCCAGTTGGACCTTTTGCTGCATCCCGTGCGAGAGTTCGTGAATTTGATGCTCAGCCCAGGCGCTCAGGTCAAAACGGGTCAGCCAAGCCATGCTTCGTTCCTGGGCTTCTTCGGGGGAAAGCCCTTTGAGGCGCCCCAGGTAAGTCAGAAGTTCCAGCACCCGCACATTGCGGTAGAGCCCCCGGGCTTCGGGAAGATACCCCACGCGCTCGCGGGCTTCACGAGGGGGTTGCCCAAAAATTTGGACTTCCCCTTCATCGGGGATCAAGATGCCCATTACCATGCGGATGGTGGTGGTCTTGCCTGCGCCGTTGGGGCCCAGCAGGGCAAAGACCTCGCCAGGGTGCACTTCCAGGCTCACCGCATTCACTGCGGTAAAGCCGTTGAAGCGTTTGGTAAGGCGTTCGATTCGGAGAGGAATGGTCATGGCTTTTTCTTCCTTGGGGTGAAGAGGGCAGGCTTGAGGCCGTCGAGAATGCTTTGCATGGCTTGATGGTAGGTGCGCAGGGCCTCGCGGCCTGTGTCGGTGAGCCGACAAAGGGTGAGCGGATATTTGCCTCGGAAGGTCTTTTCGATTTGGATGTAGCCGGCTTGTTCCAGTTTGGAGAGGTGCGAAGAAAGGTTGCCGCGGGTGAGTTGGGTTGCGTGGAGCAGGTAGAGAAAATCCAGGGTCGTGGCGTGGGCCAAAAGGCTAAGGATGTGGAGGCGGGCCGGCGCGTGGATGAGCGGGTCGAGTTGTGGGAAGGTGTTGTCAGGCATGGGGGACGTCCTCCTGGGGAAGAGGATGGCGACGGAGGTAGCGGTGGAACGTCCAGGCGCCGCCGATGAGGGTGTTCAGGCCAACGGCCAGGAACACGCCGGTGCCCTGGCGAAGAAGGGCTTGCCACGGCATGGCGGTTTGGGGAAGGGCCCACCAGGAAAGCCCTCCGCTGAGCGCCGTGATGGCTGCGTACACGAAGTAGCGTTTGCTGAGGTTGAGCCAGCCTATCCATGCCCAGAGCCCTGTAAGCACGGCTGTGAGGCTGAGGAGCAGGGAGGAAGGTGGGGCTTTGAGCACCAGATAGGCAAACAAGCAGGCCGCGGCGCCTGTCAAGAGCATCAGAGGGAAGATGTTGAGCGACTTGTAGCCCACGTAGCCTGTGCGGGGATAGGTAAGTTGCCATTTCATGCGCTGGATGATCCAGCGTCCGCCTAACACCGCGGCCAGGATGATGAGGGTATAAGCCGCGCGATAGGCAAAGGGTGGGTTGGGGTAGAGGGTGGTGAGGGTTTGCCAGCCTGCGGTGAGTAAGAAGACCAGGCCCACGAACAGGTCGGGCAGCCCGTCGGTTGTCCAATAGGCGTTGAGGGAACGGGTCCACTTGGGGGAAGATTTGAGGAATTGCATGATGGCCGTCCTGAAAGGGTTGTTCGGTTTGT
>JAADCW010000111.1 GCA_013154225.1 Chloroflexota bacterium | reverse complement strand
TCCAAATGCTCCTGCCGCCCTTCCAACAAGCCCAACGAAGCCAGGGTTTCTTCCCACGCCTGGTGGTGCGGCTCGGGGGCAACTTCCACAGCCAAAGTCCACGTATAAAGCAGGGGATACAAAGCATGGGCAGGGGTGGTGCTGGCCAAATAAGCCTCAATGGCACGGCGGTAATAAGGCCGCCGCGGCGGCGCCAATACAATGGGCGCGTCTTCGGCCTCTGCAGCCGCGGTGAGCGCAGCGTCCCAGGCTGGCAAAGCCTTTTGCAAAGCCTCAACCGTGGCCTGCGGCGCGCCGACCTGCCGAAAGAGCAAGCCGCTCAACTGAGGGTATCCCCAACGCTGAACCGCCAGGGGAAAATCCAACAATACCCGCCGACGAGAGAACGTGTAGCCCAACAGCGTAGCAGGCACGTTGGCCGCTTGAAAAACAGTCTCCAAATATGCGGCCACGGCCTGGGGTGTGGGCGCTTCCTCCAAATCAAACCATGCCTCACGCGCGGCCTGCAATAATTGCCGCGCCCGCGCCACGGCCATTTCGGGCGCGCGAAAACGACTGCGCACCGCGGCTTGGGCAAAATCCAAAAAGTGCTGGGGGTCGTAAAGCGGCTCGGCCAGGAAAAGCGTCGGTCCCAAAAATGGGTCGGTGCGCAACTGGCGCGCGGGTTCATAACGGCTTCGATCGTGCCGCCGCACATCCAGGTGCGCTTCCCCAGGCAGGGGCACAATTTCACGTTCGGGCTCAGGCGCGCCGTTGTAAATCAGCACAATATCCACATCGGCCGCGCCCCCTAAAAAAGGCTGACCTCGTAAGAGGGAGCCACTCAAATAAGCCGCCAGCAGGCGCAAATCTTGACTTCGCTGATCCACATACCGGTCAGCATAACGGCGGAGTTTCTCAAGCGTCAAACGCATGGCACAACCTCTTTAGAGCGGCAAGGGGGTCTGATAAGGTGGCAAGTGAAGCGCCCGCCGAATGCGGTGTTCGATGTCTTCCAGATGTTCGGGATAGCGGACGAAATCCATGTGGGTGGTATCAATGGTCAGCACAGGCGCGCCGCGATGATGGTTGGCAAAGTGGTCTTCGTAAGCCTCGTGCAGTTGAGCAATATAGGCCGGGTCCATATTGCGCTCGTAGGGGCGGTCCCGCAAGGCAATGCGCTGCATCAGCACCTCGGGTTCCGCGCGGAGATAAACCACCAGGTCGGGCAGAGGAATTTTTTCCGCCAGCGCCTCATGCACCCGGTAATACATCTCCAATTCGTCGCCTTCCAAATTGATGCGGGCAAAGAGCGCGTCTTTTTCAAAAGTGTAGTCAGCAATCAGGCTCTTGCCGCTTTCCAGGAAGCCCGGCACCGCGCGATTTTGTTGATGATAGCGGCTGAGCAAAAAGAAAATTTGCGTTTGAAAAGCATAGCGGGCACGGTCTTCGTAAAATTTGGCAAGGAAGGGATTTTCTTCAAACACCTCCAACAGCAACTCATCGGCCTTGAGCCGCGGCTGGAGCATACGGGCGAGGGTGGTCTTGCCCACGCCAATGACGCCTTCAATGGCAATGTAAAAATTGGATGATGAAGTCATAGGCTATTTCAACACGGTTTTGAGTTTGCGAAGCCAGTTATGCGCGAAAATTGCGGCAATATCACTGTTGGTATAGCCGCGCGCTTCCAGCAAGGGGGCGAGTTTTTGCAAATCGGCCACGGTGTCAATGCCTTCGGGCACCATTTCCACACCAAAGCCGCCGTCGAAATCCGACCCAATGGCCACATGACGGCTGCTGCCGGTGCGCTGGCAAATGTAGTCAATGTGCTCAACCACCTTTTCCAGGGGCAGGCGAGGGTCACCCGGCTTCCACGTGGCATCGAGGAAGCGGTTATAAGGCACAATGCCAATCACACCGTCGCGGGCGGCCAGCGCGTCAATGACATCGTCGGGCAAAAAGCGATTGCTGTTGCTTTCGGGAAGCAAGGCCGCGGGGTTGGCGTGGCTGGCAATCACGTCGCCGGCATAGGTTTCCACGGCTTCGCGCGCGGCTTCGGGGTCCATGTGGCTGATGTCCAGCAGGAAACCGACGTCGGCCATGCCGCGCAGGAGCGCGCGGCCTTCGTCGGTGAGGGGGCCGGGTTCGCCTGTGCCGCCGCAAAAGCGGGTGCCTGCCCACGCGAGGCCGATGATGCGCAGCCCGTCTTCCCACCAGGAAGGCAGTTCATCTGGTGAACGCACACCTTCCGCGCCTTCCATCAGCACCACCAGCCCCACAGGCTTGGCCGCGTCCGCGGGCTTCTGCTTCCACTCCGCGATGTGCGCGTTCAGGTCGCCGCGGGTGCGCAGCAGGCGGAATTTGTCGGGGTGTTCCTCGGTGAGACGGTGATACAGGCCGAGTTCCTGCCGATAAATGCGGTGGGCTTCGTCCGCGTCGGCATAGACCGGCGTATCCCACTTGCCGGATTTGCGGCGCAGCGGCGCGGCAAACAACGTGCCGAACACAATACCCACTTGCCCACGCAAATAGTCAGGATAGCCTAACAACGTGTTGCCGTTGACTTTGGGCGCATGACTGCCGCTTTCGGCTTCCAAACGACGGGTTTCATGCGCGCTACGGGTGTAGTCACGGCCAAAGGTGAGCATGTTCCAGGCAAGGTCTTCATGAGCGTCGAAGAGCATGGTAGGCTCCGAGAGAATTAGGAATGAAGAATGAAGAATTAGGAATTAGGAATTAGGAGTTAGGGGTTAGAAGTTAGGGGTTAGGAGGAGAAGTGGGCGACCAGGCGCCGCCAGAGCGCATCTTTTTGGCCGGGGATGAAGGGGGTGTAAAGGGTCAAGCGGTCGGCCAAGCCAGCGTAGCGGGCTTCCAGCGCGGCGGGGAGGTCTTCAAGGGAGGCCACGGTGGCAAACGTTTCCAGCATGTCGTCGGTGATCAACGCGGGCATGTCATCCCATTTGCCGCGGGCGGCCAATGCGGAAAGTTGTTCCGCGGTTTCTTCCCAACCGTGCAAACGCATCACCCGCCGATAGGAAGGCGTGCTGGCGTAAAAGGCAATTTGCGAACGCACGAATTCTTCTTCGGCTTTGTCGGTGACCACAAACGCGGTTACCTGCAGGGCGGGGCGGGTCTCTCGCTCGGCTTTAGCCATGCCCTGCTCAATCGCGGGCAGGAGCACTTCCCGCAGGTAGCGGGGGCTGTGGAAAGGATGCGCGAGAAAGCCATCCGCGACTTCGCCCGCCAACCGCGCCAGGCCGGTGTTGACGCCCGCGATGTAGATGGGAATGTCGGGGTGCTCAATGGGGCCGGGGTTGAAAAAGGGCGACATCAGAGTAAGTTTGTAATATTCGCCCCGAAAATTGAGTTTCTCACCGTACTGCCATGTGCGCCAAAAAGCACGGATGGCCTGGATCTCTTCCCGCAGTTTGCCTACCACGGAATCCGGCCAAGGCATCCCAAAACGGCGGGTGATATGCGCCTTGACCTGGGTACCCAACCCCAGGATGAAGCGGCCACCCGATGCCGCGGCCAGATCCCACGCGGTATAGGCCAAATCTGCAGGGCTGCGGGCAAAGGCAATGGCTACCGCGGTGCCAAACTGCATTTCGCGGGTGTGTTCGGCAATCAGCGCGGCGGGCAGGAAGGGGTTGTGTTGGGTTTCCGTAGTCCAAATGGCGGCAAAACCCATTTGCTCCGCGGCTTTGGCCACCGCGGGCACGTCTTTGAGGGGCATGGGGGGCAGGGAAGCGTCGAATTTCATGGATGCAAGGGATTTTTAGGGGAGTGAAGGCTGGGGAATGACGGTGGAAGGCAGAGAGAGCATGACGTTCTCGGCCACCAAACGGGTATTGACAAAATGGTCAAGATCGTCAAGGGCTTGGGTGATTTCCTGCACAAGTTGCAAAGCCTGGTCTGCGGTCACTGCCGAGGCCAGGGCTTGCATTGTGTCGTGATAATCCACATGGGTGGTGGGCACAGCCGCGCCTGAGGTCAAGACCAACACATCGCGCCAAAACGAAAGCCATACGGTGAGCAGGTCTCGCAGGTCGTCACGGGCTTTGGAGACCTTTTCGGCAAAGGCAAACCGCTGGATGCGGTCTGCAGGGAGCAGATTCAGCAGGGCTTCGATGGCTTCGGTGCGGGCGGTGAGCAAATCGGGGTTCTGATGCAAGCGCAGGGCATAGCCTGGGCGCCCACCCGAAAGATGTGCCAGGAAGTCAGCACGCTCGGCAGGCAGGCCATGACGGGTTTGCAAGGCCGTGCTGAGGGTGTGGGTGGGCACCGCGCGTAAGCGAAGTACCTCACAGCGGGAAACCACCGTGGGCAACAGGCTTTCCGCACTCTCCGCGGTGAGCAACAGCACCACTTTGCCAGGCGGCTCTTCTAAGGTTTTGAGCAGGGCATTGGCCGCGCTGGGGTGGGCTTCCTCAAAGTTGCGCAAAAGGGCAATGCGGTAAGGGCCGTGGGGCGTCAGCGCGAGCGCCCGCTCCAAAGCCCGAATTTGCTCCACCTTGATGACCGTGGTGCCCTCTTCCCGCTGTACCACGTGCAGGTCGGGGTAGGTCTGGCGGGCAATTTGGCGGCAGGCCCGGCATTGGCCACAGGCTTCCCCCGCCGCGGGGGGCTGTTCACACACCAGCGCCTGGGCAAAACGCAGGGCCAGGGTGCGGCGCCCTACGCCTTCGGGGCCAGTGAACAAATACGCATGCCGCACCGCGCCGCGGCGGATGTGCCCTTGGAGCAGGTCCACCGCCCATTGGTGGCCGATCATATCCCACGCCATGCCCTCATTGTAGCCCAAAGCGTGCATGACGCCAAGGGGCAGGGCTGATCTCTGGACAAAAGTTTGAGCAATTGATTTTTGCATCTTTGCATCAAATCCTCGGATTGGCTTTTCACCTTCAGCACGTCATCAACGCCTCGCCGTGGTCAATTCCAACAAAAAAAAGCCTTTGCCGCCTGGCAAAGGCTTTTGATGTTTTGAGCGTGCGTGCCTTTAGGCCCAACCCTGACTTTTGACGAAGTTCGTAATGACAGGAATGGTCACCGACTTGCCTTGATAGGCCTGGATGCCCAGGTAGAGCATGTACAGCCACACAAACAGAGGCAGACACGCCAAAACGATCGAAGCGCCGCCCACAATGGTCAACACAAAGTTGATGATCCCTAACACCAGGGCTTGCGCGTTGTGCTCACGAATGAAGGGACGATTTTTCTTTTCTTCCCAAAACATGAGAATCAACGGCACAATTGGCGAAAGGATATAAGCCAGCAACGCCCACAACTTATCGTCACTGGTTATTTCCCCCCCTGGCACTGCTTCCTGCTGTGTTTCAGGTGCTTCCGGTGTTTCAAACGTCTCGTTCATATGTCCTCCAAGAGCAATGAGATAGGGCGTGCGGCTTCAGTATATCATCAAACCCTCATTTGCGGGTGGAGATGTTCTCAAAAGAGAAGGC
>JAADCW010000064.1 GCA_013154225.1 Chloroflexota bacterium | reverse complement strand
CTCCAGAACCCTCCCCCCACGCGTTGAGCGGAGGCTGCGCAGCTGCCGCAGTCGAAACGCGTGGAAAAGGGAAATGTCGCCCCTCATTCGCCCAGGACGTCCAACTTCGGGCTTCGACTGCACTCAGCCCGCCGCCCAGCCCCCTTTGCCCAAGGTGTTCGGCTTCAGACTCACTGCATTCGCCGCGCGCAGAACGCGGTCTCACGTTCTCTTCCCTTTCACAACGGCAGGCTTTCCACCACGGCGAGGGGCAAACTCTTGTCACGCCATGCAGAGCGCGCTATAATCTCGACGCCCCCCTCTGGGGGGATGGTTTTGCGTTTAACCCCCTGGGACGAGGTGCATTATGCCGGTTTATACCTATCGTTGCGAAGCCTGTGGTCTGGTATTCGACCAACATCTGAGTTTTCACGATCCACACCCCACCCGCTGCCCAGAATGCGGCGAAGAAGCCCTGCGGCGGGTGTATAAACCCGTGGGGATTGTCTTCAAAGGGTCGGGGTTTTACGCCACTGACCACCGCTCACCCTCAGGCGGCAACGGGCACAAGGCTGCTTCTTCGGCTTCCAGCACGGCAGAAGCAGGAGATGGCGGCACTTCCAAAACCGAAACTGCCGCCAAGAGCGAAACCAAAGCATCCACATCCGAGGCCAAAGCGACCTCATCCAAGAAGGACTAACCGCACCGCCGCCGCAAAGCGGCGGTTTGCTTTTCTGGTATAATCTGCGCATGGCTAACAAGAAAACCCTCCCCGACCAACAACCCTTTACTGAGAAACTGTTTTACCTTCTCATTGTGGTGGCCTTTGCCGCCGGATTGCTGACGGGCTTCCTGATTTGGGGGCAACAAAACGCGGCCAGCGCGCCGGAAAGTGCAGCGCCTGCGGCTGACGTCGGCCCTACGCCAACCCAGCAAATCGTGCGCTACGACGTCTCTCCCGACGACGACCCCAGCATTGGCCCTGAAGACGCGCCCATCACCATCATCGAATTTTCCGATTACCAATGCCCCTACTGCCGTCGCTGGGCCGAGCAGGTGGAAAAGCAACTGCTTGACACCTACGGAGACAAAATTCGGCTGGTGTATCGTGACTTCCCCCTCACCTCAATCCACGACCAAGCCTTTGCCGCGGCCGAAGCCGCCAACTGCGCGGGCGAACAGGGTAAATACTGGGAATATCACGATGCGCTTTTCGCACAAAAATACGGCTTGGGACAAGAAGCCTATTTGAAATACGCGGAAGATTTAGGGCTGGATTTAGACCAATTCGCTCAGTGCCTCAAGGAACACCGCTACAAAGACGAGGTGCAAGCCGACCTGGATGAGGCCATGCAAATCGGGGTCCGCTCTACCCCCACCTTCTTCGTCAATGGCATCGCGGTGGTTGGTGCGCAGCCCTTTGAGGTCTTCCAATCGCTGATTGACAAAGAACTGGCTGGCGAACTGCCCAAATAGCCCGTCCTTTGGCACCCAAAGGCGGAGAGGTTCTTGGCTCTCCGCCTTTTTTGATTGTCCTGGTGATCATGTCCTCTTCTGCCTCCCCCGCGTCCTGGTATTTAGGGCCTCGAGCCCTCCAAAAGCGCCTGGCCGCGCTTCCCCTACCAGCATGGCGCTTTTATGACGTCGTTGGCTCCACCAACGACGTGGCGCTCCAATGGGCAGCGCAAGGCGCGGCCGAAGGCTGTCTGGTGATCGCCGACGCCCAAACCCAGGGCCGAGGGCGCAGTGGCTCCCGCTGGTGGACCACACCGCAGGCCTCTTTGGCCGTCAGCCTGATTGCCCGGCCGCTTCCGACCGAGCGAGAAGCCCTGCCCCGCTTCACCGCTTGGGCCGCGCTGGCCCTGGCCGAAGCCCTGGCCCAAACGCACGGCCTACAAGCGGCCATCAAATGGCCCAACGATGTTTTGCTGGAAGGCCGCAAAGTGGCCGGCGTGTTGGCCGAAACCCTGTGGGACGGCAACACACCGCAAGCCGTCATTGTTGGAATTGGCGTGAACCTTGCAACCCAAGCCGTACCGCCGCGGCAGGAAGTGGACTTCCCCGCGACCAGCGTTGCCCATGTGCTGGGCACAACGCCCGACCGCTGGGCATTGCTGGACGCCCTGCTTCAGCGGATGCTCTTTTGGCGAAACCGACTTGCTTCGCAGCGTTTCATCCGTGCCTGGGAAAATCGCCTGGCCTATCGCGGCGAAATCGTCCAGGCCGGCACGCACCAAGGGGTGCTGCTGGGGCTGGATGCCCAAGGCGGCCTACGCCTGCGCTGCGCGGATGGGCACGTGGAAACCCTCTATGCCCTGCAAGGGCACCTGCGCCCCAAACGCTCCCCGCAGGTCGGTTGACAGCAACGGCAATTTGACCTAAACTTAGAGCAGCCCCCATTGTGGCAGCCCAAGGAGGCCCTTATGTTAGATGATTTTCGCGAAGCCGGTGACTTCCTCGAAGACGAAGAAGAGCCCGAAACCATGACGACCACCAGCAACGACGACCTCTTTTTAGGCATGACCCCAACACAGCGGTTCGTGCTGGCCGTGCTTTTCTTCCTCTCAATATGCATGTTAGGCTCATTTTGCCTACTGGTCACCGACAAAATCATGCTCCCCCTTTATTAGCCCCATTGTCGTTCTGACGCATACGGAGCAGGCGCCCCAATCGGGGCGCCTTTTTCGTCATTGTAAGAGGTGTTGTGTTGGGCTTCGGGGAAAAATACAAACCGCGAGTGCGCGCCTGCACCCCAGGCCACAAAGGGCCTACGCGTGGTGGCGCATCCAGGCCACCACCTGGGCCAACCCCTCCTGCAGGGATGTGCGCGCTTGAAAGCCCAAAATCTCTTTCGCTCGGGTAGGGTCGCCCACGGAGCGGTAAATATCACCCGGCCGAGGGGGCGCGAACACGGGGTCCGGCGCCTCGGGGATAAGTTCCTGTAATGTGGCAATCAGTTCCATGAGGGAAACTTCCCGGCCTGTGCAGATGTTAAAAACCTGCCCTGCGGCTTCGGCAGTGGCCGCGGCCAGCAGGTTGGCTTCCACCACATCTTCCACAAAAATAAAATCGCGGCGCTGACTGCCGTCGCCATACACCACCGGCGGTTCACCGTTCAGCATCCGCCGAGCGAAAATGGGAATGGCCGCGGCATAAGGACTATCGGGGCGCTGGCGAGGGCCGTAAACATTGAAATACCGCAGGGCTACCACGGGCAAACCATAAGCCGCGGTGTAAAGCCGCGCGTAGAGTTCATCCACGGCTTTGGTGGCAGCATAAGGGGAAAGGGGGCGCGGAGAAAGGTATTCCTGCAGAGGAAACGCCTGGGCATCGCCATACACCGCCGCGCTGGAAGCCAACACCACCTTCTGCACGCCAGCCTGGCGCGCGCTTTCCAACAACTGCATGGTGCCTGTGGCGTTGACCGCATGACAATCCAGCGGCGCTTCCATCGAAGCAGGCACAGAAACAAAAGCCGCCTGATGGAAAACCACCTCTACCCCTTGCAAAGCCTTGCGCAAAGCTTCAGGATCGCGCAAATCATCTTCTACGACTTCCAGGCGTTCAGTGCGCAAACCCGCCAGGTTTTCCGGCTTGCCTGTGGAAAAATCATCCAACACCCGCACCCGCTGCCCCCGGGCGAGCAAAGCCCGCACAATGTGCGAACCAATGAAACCTGCACCGCCCGTGACCAGCGCCCAACCCTCGCTCATCGGCCTTTGCCTCCAAAAATCGTCCCAAAGGTACGCAAAATAATGACAATGTCAAATACCAAATTGCGGTGCTTGATGTAATACAGGTCGTATTCCAGTTTGATGGCCGTATCGTGCACCGAAGCTACATAGCCATAGTTGATCTGCGCCCACCCAGTGACCCCAGGCTTGGCCAGCAAGCGCGCCCGATAAAAGGGAATACGCTTTTCCAATTCGGCAATCAAACTCGGCTGTTCAGGCCGAGGGCCGACCAAACTCATCTCACCGCGCAAGACGTTGATGAATTGAGGGAACTCATCCAAATGCGTCTTACGCAAAAACGCGCCCACTTTGGTAATGCGGTGGGCGTCGTCGTCAGCCCAACGCCCCTGCTCGTGCTCAGGCGGCGCTGGGCGCATGGTGCGGAATTTATAAATGGTGAAAGTCTCACCGCCACGACCTGCCCGCGGCTGCTTGAACAGCACAGGGCCTTTGCTTTCCAACACAATGGCCAGGGCCACAAACGGGAACATCAAAACGAACAAGGTAACGCCGATCAACCCGCCCAGGATATCCAGCGCCCGCTTGCCCAAACGGTAAAACCCACTCACCCGGGCTTCGTCCACAAAAGAACGGATCAACCAATCTGCGTCCAAATGGTTGATGGGCACCCGACCCAACAGTTCCTCGTACACCGCGGCCATGGTGGAAATTTCCACACCTTTTTCCTGGGCATCGAGCAAAACCTGGAACGTACGCCCCCGCATCTCGCCGGTAATTGCCACAATGATGTCGGTAACGGCCTCTTCCTGGATGAGATCCAGCAGACGCTCGCTGCCGCCCAACACCTTCACGCCAGCGACTTCCTGCCCCCATTTCGCCTCATCGTCATCCAGCGCGCCAACCACAAAAAACGGCGGAGGCCACAAATCATGAATGGCTTGCAGAATCGCACGGCCAGCCTTGCCCACCCCCACAACCAGCACCCGCCGCATGAAGCGCGGGGCAGTAAACACCCGAATGTAAATATAACGCCACAAAAGGGTATAAACGGTGGCGGCCATGAAAAACACGGCCACGGCTTTGCGGGGCAGTGAACGGGGCGGCGAGGTGAAATACACCAACAGGTAAATCACCAACCCCACCAGGCCCGCCATCAACACCCCACGCACCGTCGCTCCCCAGCGGGTGGACTTGCGGGTGTCGTACAGCTCCACCAGCAACAACATCCAAAAGATGGGCAACAAATGGAACCAAAGCGGCAGGCCCGCGATGTAAGCCCGATCTGGGAAGGCCAAAGGCCATTGGCCGTTGGCCCACCAGATGTAGATGCCCGTGGCCCAGGCAAGCCATGCCGCGACCACGTCGCCCGCGATGAGCAGCGTACGGCGCTCAGCAGGCCGCAAACGCCAACGTGTTGTCCGATTTACGAATTGATTGGCCATAAAGGGCTACTCTTCAGGAAGATTTGGGAGGATGCACCAGGCCCCACAGGAACCCAGCGCCCCAACTCAAATGCATCACAGCAATGGCGGCTGGCACACCCACGGCCAACGCGGCATCACCGCGCTTCACCGCGGTATGAATGCCTGCCGCGAGCAAGGCCAGCGCGTAAAGGCTTATCTGAAGCGCCAGCAAAACCCGCGCCCAGCCCCAAAACAGGCTTCCTACACCCAAAAGCAACAACCCTAACACAAACAACGGCGGCAAAGCCTGCCGCCAACGAAGCGTATGCGGATAGCGCCGCAGCATTTGCACCTTCCAATAGCCATAACGCCAATACTGCCGCGCCAAAGCCCGCAGGGTGGGGCGGGCAAAATAGGCAGAGCGGATGCTCGGATCCAGCCAAACCGTGCCACCAGATTCCCGTACCCGGGTGTTGAATTCGTAATCTTCGTTGGTCAGCAAATGCTCGTCAAATTTGCCAATTTTGTCAAACAGCGAGCGGTAAAATGCGCCAAAGGGCACAGTATCCACCACCGCGGCCTGGGTTGCATAACGGTATCGGGCATCGCCCACACCCAAGGGGTGCGCCGCGGCCACTGCAATGCTGCGGGCAATCCACCCCTTCCCGCCAGGGCGGATTTCCCACACGCCGCCCACGTTGTCGCCGCGGCCGGCTTCCAGCGCCTCAACACTGCGGGCCACGTAATCCCGCGCGGGCACCGCGTGGGCATCCAGCCGCACAATGATCTCCCCTTGGGCTTCAGCCAAAGCCCGGTTGAGCGCCGCGGGGATGATGCGCTGGGAGTTGTCCACCACCCGCACCTTGAGGTCGGGATGCGCTTGCTGCCATTCAGCAATCACCTCGCGGGTGCGGTCTGTCGAAAGGCCATCCGCGATGATCACTTCCATCCGCTCGCGCGGATAGGTCTGCGCATAGAGCGCGTCCAACAACAGGCCGATGGTAGCCTGCTCATTGTAACATGGCACAATGACAGAGACAGTTGGGTGCATAAGCAAAGCAAAAAATCAGGAAGATTGCGAAGCGAGGGGTAGTTTTACCACAAACGTGCTCCCTTTGCCAGGGGCACTTTGAACCTCAATGGTGCCGCCGTGAGCACGGACGATTTCTTGGGCAATAGCCAACCCCAGCCCCGCGCTATCGCGGCCACTGCGGGCGCGGTCGCCACGGTAAAAACGCTCGAAAATGTGCGGCAACACATCTGGGGGAATGCCCTTGCCCGTATCGCTCACCTGCACTTCAGCCCAGGAACCCGCGCGGCGGATGGTAATGCGCACCTCGCCACCGGCGCCTGTGTGCTGCAAAGCGTTATCCACCAAATTGATGAACACCTGGGCTAAACGGTCGCCATCGCCCAGGATTTCCACGTCTTCGTCCGCTTGCAAGACCAGGTCCACTTGCGCTTGCTGTGCACGAGGCAGGAAACGGGTTAGCACCGCGGCCAGCAGTTCCCGCAGGCTGAGGGGTTCCTGCTTGAGGTCTGCCGTGCCTGCATCCAGGCGGGCCAAATCCAATAAAGTGATGACCAGGCGGTGCATTCGGGCTGCTTCGTCCGCGATGATTTGGGCCGCGGTTTGCACGCTTTCGGGGTCGTCGGCGGTGCCATCCATGATAGCTTGCGCAAAGCCCTGGATGGACGTCAGGGGCGTTTTCAATTCATGGGAGACGTTGGCCACGAATTCCCGCTGGGAACGCTGAGAAGCCTCCACCTGCCGCGCCATTTCATTGAAAGCCCGAGCCAGGATGCGGGCTTCCTGGGGGCCTTCTTCGGCAATGGGGCGATATTCACCCTGCGCCAAAGCCCGGGCTGCATCCGCGGTTTGATACAGTGGCCGCGCGACCCATCGGCTGAGCATCCATGCCAGCACCAGAGAAAGCGCCAAGGCCAATAGCCCCGCCTCAAGCAGAGGCACCAACAACCCCTCGTCGGTGAGGATGTGCCACGCCGCGCCTTTAGGCAAAGGCTGGGCCATAATCACTCTACCGCCAAAAGGCAGTGCCTGGGAAGCGTAAAGCCACGTGCGGCCATCCTTGTCCACAAGTTGGCCGCGCCCCATATGACGGTCAGGAATATCCAAAGGGGGATCCTGCGGCGCGGAATCGAAAATCAACGACCCATCCGCATCGTAAATCAGCACCCTTGTGTTGGTGGTTGCGGCCAAATGGGCGATTTCCGGCAGGCTCTCCTCCAGGGTCTCATGGCTGCGGCCGGCTTCCATGATGCGCTGGCGGATAATCTGCATGGCCACGTCTTGCTGAGCATAAAAGTAGCGGTAAGCAAAGGGCGTGCGCAACAGAAAGAAGGTCAACGCCACCGCAACCACCACCAAGACCGTCAAGATAACGGCCAAATAAGTCATCAAGAGCCTGGAACGGAGTGTATTGAGCATCAGTCAACCACCAGTTTATACCCCACGCCGGTGACGGTTTCGATCCGAATATCGCTGTTGGCAAGCTTTTTGCGCAAGTGTGCGATGTGGACGTCCACCGTGCGGGTCTGCCCAATGTAATCATATCCCCAGGCCAGGCGCAGCAACTGCTCACGGCTCAGCACCATACCCCGGTGCTGCACCAACACCCACAGCAGGTCAAACTCCTGCGCGCGCAGGGGCACAGGCTCGTCGTCGACGCGCACCTCCCGCGCGCCAGGATCCACCAGCGTATTGCCCAGCCGCACGGGGGTTTGGGAAGCTTGGGTGGCAAAGCGGTCTCGGCGGCGCAGCAGGGCTTTGACCCTGGCCACCAACTCGCGCGGGTTGAAAGGCTTGGTGAGATAGTCGTCTGCACCCAGTTCCAGCCCTAAAATTTTGTCGTAATCATCCCCTCGGGCGGTAAGCATGATAATGGGGATGGGGTTGTTTTCCGCTCGCAGGCGGCGGCAGACTTCCAGGCCGTCAATCTTGGGCAGCATGATATCCAGCACCAAGGCATCGGGGTTGAGGGAAGCCACAGCTTCCAGCGCGGCCTCGCCATCAGCCACGCTGTGCACCCGATAGCCTTCCCGCTCCAGATACATGCGCGCCAATTGGGTGATGTGCGGCTCGTCGTCCACCACCAAAATCAGAGGTTGGTCGCCCACGTGCTACTCCTCAAGGATGGCGACCGCCTCGATTTCCACCGCGACGCCTTTGGGCAAGGCCGCAGCCTGGATGGCGGAACGCGCGGGGGGTTGCTCCGTAAAGAATTCCGCGTACACCGCGTTCATGCGCGCAAAGTCGTTGATGTCGCGCAGGAAAACGGTGGTTTTGACCACGTCATTCAACGAAGCGCCTGCCGCCTCAAGGACATGCTTGAGGTTGGTCAGGGCCTGTCGGGTTTCGGCTTCGATGCCACCGGATACCACTTCGCCTGTGGCCGGATCAATGCCGATTTGGCCGGCTGTGTACACAAAAGCACCCACCTTGACCGCGGCCGAATAAGGGCCAATGGCCTTGGGAGCCTTGTCTGTGCTGATAATTTGTTTAGACATTGAGCACCTCCTCTCGTTGAGAACCCCGAAAAATTGCGTTCATCATGATGAAACGGTCAAACGCCAATCATCTTCTTCGTGCCGCCCGTTGCCCGACGACGAAGCCGACTGCGTGGCAGTTTCACGCGCCATTTCTGCAATGAACAAATGGTTCAGATTGCGCACGCGCAGCATCAAAGTATCCAAATCGTGCTCCTTCCACGATGCTGTAATAGATACGGGCGGCAACATGGCTTGTAGGCTTTCGATTTCCTTACGATGATTTTCCCACAAAAAGGGGTAAGACTGCAAGGCTTCCAACAAATGCGCAGCTTCTTTATAGCGTCCCATTCTAATCCACGCGCGTGCCGTGGTCACCAAGGCCTCCACCACATTAGGCCGTGAACCTGCCAAATGGGCATATTTGAAGGCCTCGTTGAGGCTTTTCAGAGCTTCCCGGAAGTTGCCACGCTCGCTTTCCACACGGCCAACGCTATCCAAAAGCGCGGCGCGCAAACTGGGGGCGTCGAAATCGCCCAAAAAGGTCAGGGCCTCGCCCAACATGCGGCTGGCCTTTTCCAAATCGCCGCGCTGCCAGGCAATGTTGGCCAAATTGTTGTAAAGCGCGGCCAACATGCTCGACTTATCTACCTCTCGGCACAGCGGCACAGCCTGGGAGAAATAATACTCCGCGGTCTTCAAATCGTGCCGATGATATGCGAGCACGCCCAAAGCATTGATGGTATGCAACAACAACGGCCGCGCATCCAAATGAATGTAGATGCTGTAAGCCTGCTGTAAGAAATACTCCGCCTGCTGATAGTTGCCCGCGGCCGTGTGGTAACGGGCCAAAACATTGAGCAAATACGCCTGCTGTAACAAAGGCAAAAAAGGCATCAAACGCCGATGGGCACGTTCCAACAGGTGGCCGACTTTTTCCAAATCGCCAATATGATAATGGAATTCGGCATGGGCAATCTCAAGATGGGCGCGCAGGGAGAAATAAACCGCATCACGGATATCCAGCGGATACTGCCGCACCGTCTGAAGGCTATGCGAAAGCAGGGCATGGGCTTCGGTAAAGCGGTTGCGATCGCCCAGGGAATGGAAAACCCACGGCGCGGAAGAGGCCAATAGCCCCACCTCCCGATGGTCCAAAGCCCAATGCCAGGCGCTCAGCACGTCGGGCAAGTCATCGTTTGAGGCGCTGAAACTCCAACGCGCGGCCTCTGAGGTGAGACCTTCCTGCCGAGGAAGCTCCGAAAGATACCATTCAGCATGGCGGCGCTGGGTTTCGGTTTCCAAATCAGGATACGCCGAGAGTTTGCCCCTGGCAAATTGGCGCAAAAGGCGATGGGTGTTGAACCGCCCCGAGGTGCTGCGCGTGAGATAGGCTTTGGAAGCCAGCGCATCCAGGAAAAAGGGCGAAGCGCCAGCCACAAAACGGGCCGCGGCCAAACTAAAACTCCCCTGGAAAAGGGAGAGTTGCGCCAACCGCTGGCGTTCGTCTTCAGAAAGCAATTCCCAAAAGGCTTCCAAAACCGCGGAAAGCGGGTTGGGTTCTGGAGAACTTACGCTCACGCGCGCCAAAATTTCGGATGGCGAAAGGGTGGTGGTCCACGCGGCAATAATGCGAATGGCCAGGGGGGAACCGTCGGTCCAGCGGCAAATTTCCGCGACGGTGCGCCGCGTTTCCGAATCTTCGGGCAAGGTCACGCCATTGCGCTGGGCAGTGTAATAGAACAAACGCACAGCCGCGGAAGCCTCTTCCAGAGGGCGGTCTTCACGAATGAGGCCATCCACTTGAAAGAGATATTCCAGAGGAACGTGCAACCGCTGACGAGACCCCACCACAATGCGGTTTTGCGGTGCGGCGTGCAGAATCGTGCTCACCAAATTAGCCGCGCCCAAAACCTGCTCAAAACCATCCAGCACCAACAACATGTGGCGCGACTTGAGGTAATCAATGATCTGCTCGGTAAGGTTGATTTCGGGCTGCGGCGGCAACTGCAGGGCCTGGGCAAGCACCACCGGCACGGTCTGCACCGTGGCATCCTGTAGGGAAACATAGCGCACGCCGTCGGTAAAGGTCTCCGCGCTTTCCAGGGCCAACTGCTGAAGCATGCGCGTCTTCCCCACCCCACCGCCGCCAATGACGCTGATGAGGGGATACCGATCCACGGCTCGGCGCAACGACCGCAGCATTTCATTGCGCCCGATAAGCAAGGGCAGGTTGGTTTCCACACCTACATCGGGCAGGTCCAACTCCGTGAAAGGCTCCAGCGGCTCCCATTCGCCGGGGTTGTGCCATACCCAATCGCCAAACACCGGGCGCAAAAAGCCTTCCCGCACCAGGGCCTTGAGGGTAGGCAAAATCAATTCCGGCAGCCCTTGTGTGTAGTTGTAAACCCACTCGGTGCAGGCTGGCGGGGGTTCCCAACGCAGGGCATGGCGGAGCCAGGCTTCTACCTCATGCAGTTCCAGTGGGGGCAGGGAGATGTTGTTAAACATGGGTGCCCGAAAACGGGCGTGTTGCCCGGCCACTGTGGCATACACCAGCCCCACCCGTTGAAATTCGGCCGGCGCGTTGAGCAATTGCTGGATGAGTTCCGAAGAAGCCTCATCCAGCCAACGGGCGTTGGCTACGGTCAACAGCAGGCCGGTATTTTGCGGCATTTGGGTGGTGATCAGCCGCAGGGCGTGCAAAATATCTTCAGGGGTTTCAAGGGGAATGTCCGCGGCTTCGGGGGGCAAAATCGGCTCCAGCGCGCTGCTCAACGCCCCCAAATAGCGCAAGTGCAACGCTGGGGTAGCCTGCACTGAAACCACCACATAGCCCTGCAATTCGGCAATAGCCCTCGCGTGGGCCAAGAAACTCACCGCGCCCCCATACGGCGGGCTTTGGATGCGAATGACGCCGCTGGGGTTTTGGAGCAGTTCGCTCATCAAGTGGTGCAGTTGGCTCAACTGCTCACGCTGGCCCACCGGGCGGCGCGGCGGCGAAATCAGGGACCGGGTGGCCGTGCGATCATCGGCCACAGCCTGGTGGCCGCCGCTGTGTTTGGCAAAATAGTGCCGCCGATCTGCAACCCGCACCAACACCTCGGGCTGAAGGCCGTCGCTGGGGGCTACGGCTATACCAATGCTAAGGCGCAAATGCAACGGCCGTGAGCCGGTCATGGGGTTGCGCTGAAAATGCGACAAAAGTTCATAAGCCACGTTTTTGGCTTGCTTCGCGTCGTGCTGGGGAAGAATGACCAGAAACTCATCGCCCCCATAGCGCACCACGTGGCCTCGCGTCCCCACCACCTGCTTTACCGACTGCACCATGAAGTGCAAAGCCGCGTCGCCGGTTTCGTGGCCAAAGGCGTCGTTGATGCTCTTGAAGTGGTCAATATCCAAAAACAGCACCGAAACCGGCGCAGCATTGCTGGCTTGCTGCAAAGCCGCTTGCAACACCAATTCCCCGCTCTCACGGGTCAGGGCTTGCGTAAGGGCATCGCGGGGCAAAGCGTGGGGATGAAGTCCAAGGGTGTCGGTCACGGCTGTGTCCTAAAGGAGCCTACTCAAAGGCCAACAACTGCAGCACGTCTTTCAGGGCTTCCTGGAAGATCGCTTGCATGACTTCATCGGAAGCCTGATAAGGGCCACCAAAGGAGCCATCGCCATACACCTGGCGGGCTTCCTCAGCGCCCAACAAACCCGGCACGTGAGGCGGGGCTTTGTAATCCACCGGAATTTCGCTCACGCGCGTAAAGGGGAAATTCTCAAGCCAATTGGCATGGGCTGGCTGAAGGTTGTGCTTTTGGGCAACGGCTTCCACACTGTGCGAAAGCCACCAATCGTACCAGACAATCCGCAGGTCTGGCAATTGGTCAGCCAGCTCGTAAAGCCTCCCTCGGGCAGGGCGGTTGCCTCCATGACCATTGAGCACCAAAATGCGCCGGAAGCCATGCCGATAGGCCGAGCGCACCAAATCTTCCACAATATCCAACAGCGTGCTTACCCGCAAACTCAGGGTGCCCGGATAAGCCATGAAATAGGGCGACGCCCCAAAATTCAACGGCGGGGCGACCAGAACCCCTGTGCGCTCGCTGGCCGCATCGGCCAAAGCCAAAGGCACTTTGACGTCGGTTGTCAGACTCAAATAGGCGTGTTGTTCGCAAGCCCCCAGAACAAGCATCAAACGGTCGTCATGCTGAAGATACTGCTCGACTTCCATCCAATTTAAATCATCGAAACGCATAACCACCTCGCCACTTTTTAAACGCCCGCACAGCACACGCGTCAACAGCCCGATTAACCTTCGACCTCCTCAGGGCAATGTCTTATAAATTATACCCTGTGTAATCATCTTAGACCATGCAAAAGTTCACAAAATTACAGTTTTCTCACAGTGTCGCCCCAAAGGCCTGCGCCGAGCTCAGCGAAGCAACAAGACCTGTTCTGCCCTTTTTGCCACTTATGCGTATTCCCCTGTGGTTCGATAGAAAAGCGACACCAAGGAAAGCGTAGTACAATTACCCCATGCGAAACCCATTTTCCAAGGGCTCCTGGCGCCTGATTTTGCTGGGCGTGATGGTGCTGGGTGTATTTGGCTGTGGCCTGCTATGGGCTGTGCCAGCCACGCGACAACGCCTGACCATCTATTCAAGCCTGGCTCGCGCCCGCATCAAATATGCCTTACGGCCACCTGAAGCACAGGTTTTCGTACCGCAGAGCAATCCCGTTGCCACCGCGGTGGCCGCAACGTTAGAAGCCTACACTGCCACCGCGGCAGCCCAGGCCACAGCGACGCCATCTCCCACGCTCACCCCTACGGGCGTGCCTACCCCCACCCCCACCATCACACCTTCTCCCACGCCTTCGCCCACCCCCCTGCCGCCGCGGGTCTATCTGCGCGGGGTGCGCTACGAAGCCCAATCGTGGAATAACTGCGGCCCAGCCACGTTGAGCATGGCCCTCTCATATTGGGGGTGGAAGGGCTTTCAAACCACTACAGCCCAGTATCTCAAACCCAACGAGCGGGATAAAAACGTCTCCCCCTATGAGATGGAAAACTTCGTCACCGAGAAAACGCCCTATGGCTTTGTGTGGCGCATGGGGGGCGACCTCCGCTTGCTCAAAACCCTGTTGGTCAACGGCTTCCCAGTGATGGTGGAAAAAGGCTTTCAGGGCCGCGGCTTTGAAGGCTGGATGGGGCATTACGAACTGCTGGTAGGCTACGACGATGCCAAAGGGGTCTTTATCACCGAAGACTCTTACATGGGCGAAAACCACGAAGTGGCCTACGACGAGTTTCACAATCAGTGGCGGGCATTCAACTACCTTTTCTTGCTGCCCTACCCCAAAGAGAAGGAGGCCGAACTCATGGCCTTGCTCGGCCCCTGGGCAGATGCCAACTGGGCATTCCGCCATGCGCTGGCCGTAGCCCAGGCCGAAACCCAAACCCTCCACGGCCGCGACCTCTTCTTTGCCTGGTTCAACGTGGGCACCAGCCACGTTTGGCTCCACGAATATGTTGACGCCGCCCACGCCTACGACCAGGCCTTTGCCATTTATGCCCAACTGCCTGAAGACGAGCGCCCCTGGCGGATGCTGTGGTATCAGACCGGCCCGTATTTCGCCTATTACTACAGCGGTCGGTATCAAGACGTTATCAACCTGGCCACCACAACCTTGAGCGCCATGAGCGAGCCTATTTTGGAAGAAAGCTACTACTGGCGCGCACTGGCCGAAGAAGCCTTGGGACAGCACGACAAAGCCATCGCGGATCTGGAAGAAGCCGTGCGGCTGAACCCCAACTTCCGCCCTGGATGGATCAAATTGCAAGAATTGAAGAACGGGGGCTGAGCAGAAACCATCATTACCTCTCCCAAAGGGAGGAAAGCTCTTTTTGCGGCATGGGCGTTGATGATCGGAATGACATCCATGAGGACTTTCGGAAAAATGCAAAGGCCAATTCCAAAAGCAAAATGCCCCGTTTGCACGGGGCATTTTTATTTTCGGAGTCAATTTGCGAACCGCAGTTTTACAACCGCAGCACCGCCTGCATTGCCCAACGGAACGCGGGCGCAAAAGCAATGCCCAGCACCACGGTGACGATCGCGGTCACAGCCACACCCAAGCGCAGCCAGCCATCGCCTTGGGTTTCGGGCGAACCCTCTTTCATGTACATGGTAGTGACCACTCGCATGTAGTAGTACACCGAAATCACCGAAGTCAGCACGCCAATGATGGCCAGGCCCACAAAGCCCGCCTGGATGGCTGCACGGAAGAGGTAAAACTTACCCACAAAGCCCACCGTGGGGGGCATACCTGCAAAGGACAACATGAACACCGTCATCGCCAACGCCAGCCAAGGGCGTTTACGCCCCAGGCCCGCATAATCGGCAATTTCCAGCCCTTTGCCTTCGGTGCGCTCCAGGGCAATGACCACAGCCCAAGCGCCGAAGTTGGCCAACATATAAGCCAGCAAATAGAACAACACCGCGGCCACCACATCCTGCGACATGCCGGGCATGCCGTAAGCCGTTACGGCCAGGAGCATGTAACCCGCGTGGGCAATGCTGGAATAAGCCAACATGCGCTTGATGTTTTTCTGCACCAAAGCCACGATGTTGCCCAGGAACATGGTCACCGCGGCCAGCACCCACAAAATGGGCGTGAGTTGTTCACTCAAGGCTGGGAAAGCCAGCACCAGCACCCGCAGGAGCGCCGCAAAACCGGCCATCTTCGCGCCTACGGCCATGAAGCCGGTCACCGACGAAGGCGAACCCTGATAGACGTCAGGCGTCCACATATGGAAAGGCACTGCGGCTACTTTGAAGCCAAAGCCCACCAAAATCAAACCACTGCCCAACGCCAACAAAGTCAGGTTCGCGGAGCCCCCTTCCACCGCGGCCGCAATGCCGCTGATGAGGGTGGTATCGGTGGCGCCGTAGGTCAGCGCAATCCCATACACGAAAAACGCCGCGGCCAGCGCGCCCAAAAGGAAGTATTTGAGCGCAGCCTCTTCAGATTCGACCCGCGGCCGAGCAAAACCCGCCAACACATACAGCGGGATGGAGAACAGTTCCAGCGCCAGGAACATCACCAGCAAATCCGCGGCCTTGGCCATCAACATCATACCTGCCACCGAAAACAGCAGCAAAACATAATACTCGCCGCGCGCCAGTCCCTGGCGTTCCAAATAGTCGTATGCCAACACCACGCCCAGGATGCCGCTCAAGGCCAAAAGGGCTTCCAAAAAAGTGGCAAAGCCATCGGAAACCACCATGCCACCAAAAGCGGCCCCCAAGCCGCCACCTTGCGCCAAGGCGAGCCCCAGGGCCACAGCCAGCCCCAGCACAGCCAGGAAGGCCGTCCACCCTCGGCGGGCTTTCAAGACCACCGCGTCGAGCAACAGCAACGCACTCGCCCACAGCACCAGCATGATTTCCGGCAACAAGGTGGAAAGGTCTGATAGGCTCATGGCATCCTCGTTTCAAACAACGGAAGGATGGGGGGCACAAAGCCCCCCAC
The DNA here is from genome assembly GCA_013154225.1 of Chloroflexota bacterium. Lineage (GTDB taxonomy): Bacteria > Chloroflexota > Anaerolineae > Anaerolineales > DRMV01 > DRMV01. Next base: position 5,861 of record JAADCW010000064.1, on the reverse strand, counting down.
TCCGCAGCAAATCTCTACGTCTTAGTGCATCGCCATCGCCGCGGCCTGCAAACCGGCCGTCAGTTTCTCCACCGTGGGCATCATCAGGTTGAAGAACGGCGCAGGGTGCAAACCAATCCAGAAGATCAGGATCAAGAGCGGCGTCAACACGGCAATCTCACGCCAGTTGAGGTCTTTCAAGTTCTTGTTTTCTTCCTTCACCGGACCCAAGAACACTTTCTGCAGCATCACCAAGATATACACCGCGGCCAAAATGATGCCCAAACCGGCTACGATGGCGAAAATCGGGCCCAGAATGTTCGATTCAAACGTCCCCAGCAAGATGGTGAACTCGCCGATGAAGCCGTTGAGGCCCGGCAAGCCCATGGAAGAAAGGGCAACGATGATGGAAATCGCGCCATACACAGGCATCACCTTCCACAACCCGCCAAAGGCATCCAGATCGCGGGTGTGGGTGCGTTCATAGATGATGCCCACGATAAGGAACAAGGCGCCCGTGCTCAAACCGTGGTTGATCATCTGCAAAATGCCGCCGGCAATACCGCGGGCATCCAGCGCAAAGAGGCCCAACATCACAAAGCCCAAGTGGCTCACCGAAGAATAGGCCACCAGTTTCTTGAAGTCCTTTTGCGCGTAAGCCACCATCGCGCCGTAAATGATACCGATGATGGCCAGGATGGCAATGGGCACGGCATATTTCACCGAGGCTTCAGGGAACAAGGAGAGGTTGAAGCGCAAGAAACCATAAGTACCCATCTTCAGCAAGACGCCCGCCAAGATGACGGAACCAGCCGTCGGCGCTTCCACGTGGGCATCGGGCAACCACGAATGGAGCGGCCACATGGGCACCTTGATGGCAAAGGCCAGCGCAAAGGCCAGGAAGAGCCACGACTGCAGATGCAGCGGCAAATCCACACCCTTAGCCAGCAGGTCGGGCAGGTAGAACGTGCCCTGGCTCAAGCCCAGCCACAAAATGGCCAACAGCATGAGCACCGACCCGATCATGGTGTAGAGCATGAACTTGATGGCTGCATAAGTGCGCCGCGGGCCCCCCCAAATACCGATGATGAAGTACATCGGCACCAGGCTGAACTCCCAGAACACGAAGAACAGGAACAAGTCCAGCGACAGGAAGACGCCCAGCATACCCACTTCCATCACCAGGAAGGCAATGGCAAACTCTTTGACCCGGTCTTCAATAGCAGTCCAGGCCGAGAAAATCGAAATGGGCGTCAACAGGGTGGTGAGCAGCACCAGCAAAATGCTCAGCCCATCCACACCCACGGCGTAATGAATCTCAAAACCGCCGGCCTTCATCCAAATGGCATCATAGACCATCTGGAAGCCGGTGTTTTGGGGCTGGAAGCGCATCAGCACCCCCAGGGAGATGAAGAAGGACACCAGCGACGTCAACACCGCAGTCCAACGGATGGCATCCTTCCGCTCTCGGGGGATCAGCAAAATGATTGCCACACCCACCAGAGGGAAGAAGGTCATAAGGTTGAGCGGATTCATCAGGAAGTCCATCATGCTACCTCGCCTTGTTTAGGATTCTTCCAACACACATTGATTGCGGCTTTACCGCCATAACAAATACGTGAAAATGAGGATCACGCCCACAAACATGCTCAGGGCGTAGTTCCGCACAAAGCCTGTTTGCAAACGGCTGGTCAGGCGACCGACCGCGTCGGTCAGCCAAGCCACATCGTTCACGGTTTCGTCAATGACCCACACATCGAACGCGGCAGCCAGACGGCTCAGCGCGATGTAGGGGTTGAGCACCACAGCCCAGTAGAGTTCGTCCACCCACCATTTGGCTTCCATGCCGCGGAACACCGGCCCCAAAAGGCGTTTCAAGGGGTCGGGTTGGGTGGCTTCCTGCAAAGGCTGTTTGCCATAGAGCCACCATGCCAACAGCAGCGAAAGTACAGCAATGGTGGCTGACATACCCGCAACCACAGGGTTGAGCCCTGCGGCTTCGACCTCGCCAAACGTGTGCCCCAACCAATGCGCCAGGTGCGGTTCAGGCCAGTTGAGCAAGCCGCCGGCCACGGAAAGCGCGGCCAGGGTCACCAGCACCGAGGTCATGGTCCAGGGGCTCTCTTTGGCGTGCTCAGCAGCATGGCTGCGCGGCTTGCCAAAGAAGACCATGAAAATCTGCCGACCAATGTAAAAGGCCGTCAGAAAAGCCGCCGCGACCAACAACCAGTATACCAAAGGATTGGCACTTTTGGCCTCTGCAATAATCTCATCTTTGGAGAAAAAGGCGGCCAAAGGCGGAATTCCCGCCAGTGTCAGGCCTGCGATGAGGTAAGTCCAAAACGTCACCGGGATGACCTTGCGCAAGCCGCCCATGTAGCGCATATCCTGCGGGTCAAAGCCTTCGGGGTCTTCGTCGTGGTGATGGCCCTCTTCCCCGCCATCTTCCGGCAGGGGATGGTGCGCCCGCTCCATCGCGATAATCACCGAGCCCGCCGCGAGGAAGAGCAACGCCTTGAAGAACGCGTGGGTGATCAGATGGAACATCGCGGCCACGTACGCGCCCACGCCCACCGCGGCCACCATGAAGCCCAACTGCGAGATGGTGGAATAAGCCAGCACCTTCTTGATGTCGTACTGCGCCACCGCGATGGTTGCGGCAAACAAAGCGGTCAGCGCACCCACCAAGGCCACCGTGTGCTGCGCTGTGGGCACCAGGCTGTAAATCACATGGGAGCGCGCAATCAAATACACACCCGCTGTAACCATCGTGGCCGCGTGAATGAGCGCAGACACAGGTGTGGGGCCAGCCATCGCGTCGGGCAACCACACATACAGCGGAATTTGCGCGGATTTACCAGTCACACCCAACAGCATCAACAAAGTAATGGCCAAAAGCGCATTGGGGTTGGTCTGCGCCACGTGGGGGGCTTCGGCAAACACTTTCTCAAAGTTGAGGGTACCAAACACGGTGAACATGTAAAGCATGGCCATCAAAAAGCCAAAGTCACCAATGCGGTTGGCAATGAAAGCCTTTTTGCCTGCCATTGCATTGGCAATACTTGGGTTGCCATGCGTGTCATATTCAAACCAAAAGCCAATCAGCAAATAAGAGCACAGGCCAACGCCTTCCCAACCCACAAAGAGCATCAAATAACTATCGCCCGTGACCAAAATCATCATCGAGGCGATAAACAGGTTGAGGAAAACGAAGAAGCGGCTATAACGCCCCGGATCGCCTTTGTAGCGCACATCGTAGTGCATGTAGCCTGCGGCATACAGGTGGATGAGCGTGCCCACCCCGCCGACCACCAGCATCATGGTCACCGAGAGGGTATCCACCCGAAAAGCCCAGGAAACATCCACCACCGACATCCAGGAAGCCAGGGTGATCACCGTGCCCTCGGGCTGGGCTTGCAGCGAAAGCCACAAAAGCACAGCCACCACAAAGGAAAGGGCCGACGCGGTCACTGCGACCAGGGCCACGCCCTTTTCGCCCATGCGGCGCCCAAAGGCCATGTTGATGAGCATCCCAATCAGCGGGAAAAACACAGCCCAAGGCACCCAATGGAAGAAACCGCCCGCTTGCGTTGTCACTTCGCTCAGAAACATGGGGCTATCCCTTCAACTGATGCAGCGTATCAATGTCAATGGTCTTCTTGGTGCGGAAGATCGTCACCAACAAAGCCAAGCCGACCGCGACCTCAGCCGCGGCAACGGTCATCACGAAAAACACCGCCAACTGGCCTTCCAAACCGCCAGAGGCCGAGGCAAAGGCCACAAACGCCAAATTGGCCGCATTGAGCATCAACTCAATGGACATGTAAATCACCAGCGCGTTGCGGCGCACCAACACGCCAAGCACACCGAGCAAGAAAAGCACCGCGGAAAGGATGAGGAAATAATTGGTTGGCACCATGCTTCGCCTCGCTTTACTTATCCTTGCCGTCTTTGGTCAGCACCACTGCGCCGACGGTGGCCACCAACAACAGCACCGAGGTGACCTCAAAGGGCAAAAGATATTGGTTGAAAAGCACCTGCCCAATCGCGGCCGGGCTGCCTGCGCCTTCTGCTGGCGGCATGAGCGTGCCCAAGCCGCCTACCTTGGCCGCGAACGCGTACACCACCTCGACCAGGAAAGCCAAGGTCAACCCAATGGCCACTGGGCGCTGCCAAGCCACGGGGCCGCCTTCCTCGGGGAGACGTTCGGGCCCCAAAATCATCACCGCGAACAGGAAGAGCACCATAATCGCACCCGCGTACACGGTGATTTGCGCCATAGCCAAAAACGGCGCGCCCAGCATCAGATAAAACACCGCGATGGTCATCATGACCAACACCAAAAAGAGCACTGCATACACCATGTTGCGGGAAAACAGCATTCCCACAGCAGCGCCCACGGCAATGAGGGCCAAGATGAGGAACACCAACAGATCAACGGTCATAGAAGCCTCGAAAAGCAATAGCGGTTGTAGGTCGGGCAAACGTTACGGCTTGCGTACCACCGTCAACGGAATGGGCGGCATATCCACGCCTTCGGGCGTTTTCTGCGGCGTGGGCTGACCTTCCGGCGGCACCGGTTCCAACAACATCTCTTTGGTAAAAATTGCCTGCCGCCGATCCGTAAAGGTCAGTTCGTATTCATCTTCCAACACAATGGCCTGCGTGGGGCACGCATCCATGCAGTAGCCACAGAAGATACAACGGGTGAGGTTGATTTCGTAGGTGCGGGCATAGCGCTCGCCCGGCGAATAGCGCTCTTCGTCGGTGTTTTCTGCGGCTTCCACAAAAATGGCACCCGAAGGGCACGCCGCGGCGCACAACCCACAGCCAATACAGCGTTCCAGGCCGTTCTCGTAGCGTTTGAGCACGTGCCGCCCGCGGAAACGCGTATGCACCTTGCGCCGTTGCTCAGGATACTGGATGGTGACCGGCTTTTCCAGCATCTGGCTGAAGGTCGTCCGGTAGCCGTTCAAAATTGCGAGAATGTCTTTGAAAACAGACATGGTTGCCTCGTAGTTCGTTTCTTGGTTGCTTCGTTACTGAGTTACTGGGTCACCTGGCCGCTGCCTACCCTCCCAACACCACAATGCCAATCGCGGTGAGGAAGACATTGAGCAGCGCCAAGGGGAAGAGCACTTTCCAGCCAAAAGCCATCAGACGGTCGTAGCGCAAGCGAGGCAAGGTTGCCCGCGTCCAGATGGCAAAGAACACCAACGCCGCAATCTTGAGGAACATGTACACCGGTCCCAGCCAGGGATGGGCTTCCACACCAGGGCCGTAGTAGCCGCCCAGGAACAGCGCGGCCGCAATCGCACTGATGGCGACCACTTTGATGTATTCCGCCATGAAGAAGAGGGCAAAACGCATCCCGCTGTATTCGGTGTGATAGCCGCCGGTCAATTCCTGCTCGGCTTCGGGCAGGTCAAAGGGCGAACGGTTGACCTCAGCAAACGCGGCAATCAAGAAAATGATGAAACCCAGGGGTTGATAGACCACATACCACACGGATTTCTGGGCTTCCACAATTTTGACCATGCTCATGGAACCCGCAAGCATGATGGGCCCCACCAGGGCCAGCCCCAGTGCGAGTTCGTAACTCACCATCTGCGCGGCAGAGCGCAGGCCGCCCAGCAAAGAATATTTGTTGTTGGAAGCCCAACCCGCGAGCACGATGCCATAGACCGCGAGGGAACTCACAGCCACGATGTAAAGCGTGGCGACGTTGATGTCGGCCAGGTAAAGGTGGGCTGTGCCGCCAAAGAAGGGCACTTCCCCACCCCAGGGGATGACCGCGGCAATCAGAAACGCGGGAATCACCGTCAGAATCGGCGCGAGGGTGAAGAGGAATTTGTCGGCCTTGTCGGGCACGAATTCCTCTT
>JAADCW010000228.1 GCA_013154225.1 Chloroflexota bacterium | reverse complement strand
TGCTAAACTGGCTCGGCATAAGTATTACAGCCGCGATTCCTATACCAGTCCGGTGATTACCACGCCTTCGTCGCCTTTGCGTTGGGGGCCAGGGCGTCAAGGGACTTGGATTGCGGACTATAACAAAGTGGACTACACGGATTTCCAAGAGGGAAGTTACACTGTCACTTTGAACTTCACCCTTTCGGACGGCACCTCGTGTAATTATCTTCGAGATTATCACTACGTGCCTATGCATGTGGAAATTGTCTGGCCACCAGAAGGTTTTGTGGTTGATTCGGAAGATGACCGTGACCAGACCCCCTTTGAGGCTGTGGCCTGGGATCCACTGGTGGGTTCCAACAATGGCGATGGCATTCAAAAGGTGACCTTTGAGCTCTATTTCCCGGATGGGACGGTAAAGAGGCATACAGAATACAGTGCGCGCTACTGCACCTTTGGCGGTGATAGTTCGTGTCGTAATATGTGGCGGTCGTGGTGGGGGATCCTGCACAATCGGAACGGTATTGCAACCCTGCGGGTGAGGGCTTATTCCCGCGAACGCAAGGCCTGGTCGCCGTGGGTTGCTCGCTCCTTCACTGTCAACCTCCCCACGCCTACGCCAACGCTCACGCCGACCATTGCACCCACGCCGACTATTACATTTACACCATCCATTACACCCACGCCGACTATTACATTTACACCATCCATTACACCCACGCCGACCATTACATTTACACCATCCATTACACCCACCGCGAGCAATACACCTACACCCTCGCGTACGCCTACCTTCACACCCACACCCACCCCCACGCCTACGCCAAACTGCTCGCTCATCCGCATCACGGCTTTTTACACCGCAGGCCGCGATCTAGATGTGGTCATCCAGAACAATAATCCGATTGACGTCCCTCTAACCAGCGCCTCGTTGTCCTGGCCGAAGAACTACGCGGATCAGTATGTGGATTCCTTCCTGTGGAATTGGAGCACCTATTACGGTGGCAATGACTACAGTTCGCCTACGACGATTAGTTCCTCGTTGAGCTTCCCTGCGGGGAGCAGCCGCACCTGGACGTCCAGGTTCCACCTTAGCCCGCTCTTCGGCACTTACAGCGTGCAACTGACCTTTGGCGGTGTGTGTACAGTGAGCCAAAACAAGAGTTTTGCTTCGCCTACCCCGTCACCAACTCCTGTTCCACCAACTCCTGTTTCACCAACTCCTGTTCCACCAACTCCTACCCTTTCGTGTTTAGATTGTTGAGTAGCACCCCTCTCCCCCAACGGTCCCGTCAAACATGGCGGGGCCGTTGGCGTTTTCTTCCTTTTCTTGCTACAATGTAACTGCCATGCCGTTGTTGGGATTAGCCCAGGAGGCCATTTGATGATGTCCGAAAATAAATCACACGATCGTTTTTTCTGGGGGATGTTGCTGGTGCTGTTCCTGTTGGCTCTGGTGGCGTTGGGCGTGGCGTGGAAGCGCAGCCAAAACGTGCACTACCGCGCGGAGAATTCCCCCAAGGATGTGGTGTACAACTATTTGCTCGCGGTTCAACGTCGTGATTGGGAGCAGGCCTATCAGCGCCTGGGGGCGATGCCGTGTAAGCCTTCCCTAGATGAATTCATTAGCGACATGAGCGGCTTCCGTTTGTACACGGCCGTGGACATTGAAGACGAAATGATCGAAGGGGATCGCGCCTGGGTGACGGTTTCATTCCACAATGAAAGCGGCCCGTTTGATCCCTACACTTATCGGGAAACAGATAACGTCACGCTGGAGCGGGAAAACGGGCAGTGGAAAATTGTGGGGTTGCCGCCTCAGTTGGGCCTTTGGGGGCGTTGGGAAGCGCCTTGCATGGATGATAGCCTGCACGACTGATATGGCGTGTTTTGGCGATGTGAAACGTCGCCCATTTTGGAGGTGAATGGATGGCTACGCTACGGCGTTTGTATGCTTATTTAGCGGTCATTGTTACTTTGGAAATTTGGCTTTGGGATGTGGCGGGCTTGTTGCATAAAGCCTTGCGTGGACGCCTTTACACCACGCCCGAAGATTTAGCCTTGCCGTTGGCTGGGTTGCTCATCGCAATGCCGGTTTTTGCCCTGCATTGGCGTTGGGTGCAGAAGGATGCGGCTGCGGAGGAAGAGGAACGCACATCGGGCGTGCGGGCTTTGGCATTGTATGTTTTGTTGGCGTTGACTTGGGGCGTGGTTTTGCACGCGGGCATGGCTTTGTTGGCGCGCGGTTTGGAAGCAGCGTTTGCGCTTCCCTCGGAGCGCCTGTTCCCCCAGTTCTCTTGGGAATGGGCTGTGGCAATGGGGATTCCTCATGCGCTGGTAGGGTGGTATTTCTTTACGGTGGTGCGGAAGGAGGAGACGCCGCCCATCCCCGAAAATTATGCCCTGGGCCGGTTGTGGTATCGTCTGCTCTGGCTTTCGTATAGCCTTCTGTGGGTGCTTTTGGGGGTGCAGAAACTTTTGAGCGTGATTTTCCCTGCCGAAAATGCCGATTTTGCTTTTGCTCCCCATACACCGCTGGAAACAGCCTCGCAGGGAGCAGTGTTGCTTGCTGGTGGGTTGTTGATATGGGGGCTGTGGGGCCGTCGTTGGTGGCGTTGGATGTTCCAGGATGCAGAGACCCGGCAGTCGCCAGTGGTGGTGGGCTTTTTGGTGTTGTGGGCTCTGAGCGGCTTGGCCACGGCTTTGACCGTTGTGGGGATCGTGCTCAACGGCTTTTTGCTCTACCTGCTGGGTGAAAACGAATCTCTCTACATGCTGGTACGCCGTTTGGTCACCCTGGGGTTGCCCTGGATGGGCTTATGGGCAGTGGCCCAATGGGGCTTGGCGCGCTTCTTGTCGGTTTGGGAGAGTAGCCGCAAGGCCACAGTGCATCGGTTGGTGCTGAGTTTGCTGGCCTTCGTGGGGTTGCTTGTATTGAGCACAGGCGTTGGCGCGCTGTTGAGTTACATCCTGGATAGCCTATGGCCAGGCACCATTGCCAGCAATCAGGCGCTGTCCGCGGGCATTACGGGTTTGCTTTTGGGCGGCGCGTTATGGGCCTTCCCCTGGCGGGCTTTGCAGCAGGAAGCGCAAGCCGACATTCGGGCACGTGCCAGCCTGACGCGGCGGGTGTATCTGTATGCTATTTTGTTCCTTGCCTTGCTGGCTACGTTGGGTTTTGCCATTGGAAGCGTCTTCCAGGTTTTGGTGATGTTGTTGGGTGGAGACTTTCACGGCGTCACTTTCTTTTATATGCTGTTGATGACCCTGTGGAGCGGGGGCGTTTTGGCCTACCATGCCTGGGTTTTGCGCGCCGATCGCCAAGCTGAGCGAGCTCTGGAGCAAAAGCAGGTCAAAGTGCCCATGCTGGCACTGGCTCTGCCGCAGTCGGCGTGGCTGGAAGCCCTGCGAAGTCAGGGATTGCAGTTGCCGTTGACCGTTTACGCCCCCTCGGAGCCACCTCCGGGCGAGAACGCGCCCAATTTCGCCGTGGTTCTGCTTTCGGAAGACGAACTCCTTGCCCTTTCCCCTGCCTGGCAGGCATGGCTGGCCTCCTTTGAAGGTGATCGTTTAGTCGTGCCGGGAAGCCAGCCGGGCCGCTGGTTTTGGGTGCAGGCAGAGCAAAAGGCCTCCCGCCGTGCAAAAGAAGCCCTGGAAGCCCTGGCCCAAGACAAACAGCCGCGGCTTGGGCGCACCAGTGCCCTGTGGACTGCGTTGGCCTATGTGGGCATTTTCTCGCTGGTTTCGTGGGTTTTGAGTTTGCTTCTTCCTTTGTTCTTTGCTGTGTTTATGGCTGCAATGGATTAAAGGGATGCAGTGCCGCTGCTATTGGCTTGGTGAAGTGCCATACACTTCCGCGTGGGCGATCCAGCGTCGCCTGGCCCGCCAGGTGGCTTCGGGCGCGCATCCGCCCACGTTGTTGTTGCTCACCCATCCCCCCACGTTTACCTTTGGCCGCCAGGGGAAACTCGCCCATCTGCTTTGGGGCGAAGAAGGCGCGCGTCAGCGCGGCATTAAAGTGGTGTGGAGCGACCGCGGGGGCGATGTGACCTATCACGGCCCGGGGCAGGTGGTGGGCTATCCTATTCTCCCATTGGGTAAACCCGCGCCAGATGCCCAGGGGCGGCCAAGGCTGCCGCAGGGGGATTACGTTGGGTATTTACGACGGTTGGAAGATGTGCTCATTCGGGTTTTGGAAGTTTTTGGCGTGCGGGGTTTTCGCATGGAGGGCATGACAGGGGTGTGGGTGCGTTTGCCTTCTGAGGAGCCCGCAAAAATCGCGGCCATTGGCGTGCGGGTTGATGCCCGCGGGGTTTCCCAACACGGCTTTGCCCTCAATGTGGCCACGGCCCGCGAGCATTGGGATGGCATTATCGGCTGTGGTTTGAAAGGGTACGCCGTTGCCAATTTAGCCGACTTCCTCCAACCGCCCCCTGCTGTGGAAACAGTGGCAAACGCAGTGGCCGAAGCCTTTGCCGCGGCGTTTGACTGCGAGGGAATGCGCTGTGAGCCAGCGCCCGATGGTATAATTTGATGCGCCGAAACGATATGCCCCAGTAGCTCAGAGGATAGAGCAACTGCCTCCTAAGCAGTGGGTCGCGGGTTCAAATCCCGCCTGGGGCTTGAATTATAGGCACGACTTCCGTCGTTGGAAGTCGTGCTTTTTTCGTTTTCGAGGGGGAGGGTGAGGTAGAGGACGCCGCGGAGGCGGTGGGGGTCGGTGAGGCGTTCGACTTCGACGCGCACAATGAGGGTATGGATAAGGCTGCGTAATGTTTCGGGATTATCGGCGGCCAGGGCGTCGGTAATGGCGGTGCGGAGGGCTGCGGCCCAGGCTTCGGGGTCGGGGATGATGGGGAAGTCGTCGGCGGTGAGGGCGCGTTGTTGGGCGCGGAGGGTGCGGCGTTCGGTTTCGGCTTTGTCGAGGGCTTGGAGGAGGGCTTCGGTGGGGCCTGCGTTGGCGATGGCGTTGGTAAGGTTGGTGATGCGCCGTTCGGCCGCGGCGAGGGCGCGGGCGAGTGCTTTGGCCTCGGTTTGGGCGGTTTTGCGGTGTTTTTGCCGTTGGGCCTGGTGTTCGGCGAGCAGGGGAGCGAGGGTTTCGGGGGTGAGGAGTTTGCGGGTTTCTTCGAGGACGACGGTTTCGAGGTCGGTTTTGCGGATGGCAGGTGCGGTGCATTGGCCGCGGCGCGCGTTGGGGCAGACGTAGCGCTGGTATTCGTAGCGTTTGCCGTTTTTGATGCGGATGCTGGTGTGACCTTGCAGGGGGCGGCCACAGCGCGCGCAGTAGACGCGGCCGGAGAGGAGGTAGGGGGAGCGGTGACGGCGCGGGTGGGTGGGGCTTTGGATGCGTTTGAGTTGGCGGTGGCGTTCCTGGACGGTTTCCCAGGTTTCTGGGGAGACGATGGGGGTGCAGTAGTCGGGGATGATGAGGTCGCCGTAGTGGAGTTCGCCTTTGTAGATGGGGTTGCGGAAGATGTGGGAGAGGGCGCTGGGGGTGAAGCGAAG
>JAADCW010000026.1 GCA_013154225.1 Chloroflexota bacterium | reverse complement strand
GCTTCGACCACGCCGAGCGCGATGGCGTCGAAGGTTTTGTCACCATTGCTGGCGGCAAAGCCACCACCGCCCGCGGCATGGCTGAAGTCACCGCCAACGTGGTGGTCAAGAAACTGGGGCTGGATGCCCCATGCCGCACGCGCGAGGTGGTCTTGCTTCCGCATACGGCCTACTACCGGCGGAGGATGTGACATGGCTGAGGTGACCTTCAAAATCTACCGCTACAAGCCCGGGGCCATTGACCCGCCCCGCTACGACACCTTCCGGGTGGACGTCGAAGCCCATGAGACCGTGCTCGACATCCTGGAGCGTCTGCGCCTGGACGATCCGACCCTGACCTACCGCCATTCGTGCCATCACGGCTCCTGCGGCACGTGCGGCATGGTGGTCAATGGCAAAGAAGTGTTGGCCTGTGTGACCCGCGTGCTGGAATTGGGCACTGACACCGTGGTCGTGGAACCACTGCATCACTTCCCCTTGGTGAGCGACCTGGTGGTGGACATGACGCCCTTCTTTGAGAAGTACGAACCCGTGGGCATGCCTTACATCCGTGAAAGCGAATACATCCCCGAAGGGCAACCTTCAGAGGAAGTAGGCACGTACGTGCGCTTTGAAAGTTGCCTGGAATGCGGCCTGTGCCTTTCGGCCTGCCCGGTGGTAGGCACCGACCCCGAATATCTGGGGCCTGCCGCGCTGGCCGCGGCCGCGCGGGTGGTGCAGGAGCCCCGAGGGCAAGACGTGGCCAGCGTGTTCCAGATGGTGGATACCGAGCAAGGTTGTTGGCGGTGCCACGCCGCGATGGAGTGCAGTGAGGTTTGCCCCAACGACGTGGACCCCGGTGGGATGATCATGTTCCTGCGTCGCGAACTCCTCACCGGCAAGGCGCATAGCGGAGGGAAGCGATGAACATCGAAGAATACAAACGCCCAGAGCCTCGACAACCCGAGGCGCGTCTCAGCGAGTGGTTTAGCCCGGCCAAACGCGGGGTGGGAGGATGGGCTTTTCTCCTGCATCGCTTCACGGGCATCGTGTTGGTGCTCTACCTCGCGCTGCACTTTTATGTGCTCAGTTATCTTGCCCGGGGCCCCGAAGCCTACCAGGCCGCGCTGAACTTCCTGGAAAACCCCATTTTCGTTGCCCTGGAAGTCGCCCTCATCGCGGCTGTGATCTATCACGGCCTCAATGGCCTACGGCTGATCCTCATGGCCTACAACATTGGCGTCAAACACCAAAAGGCCATGTTTTGGGTGGTGTTCGTGCTTTCGGCCCTGACCACCTTGGTGGCAGCCGTTTACATGCTCTGACAGGAGGGCTCCAATGACAGGCGGAAAGAAAACCTGGTGGTGGCAGGCGCTGAGTGGGTTGGTGCTGGTCTTTTTGTTGGGGTTGCATTTGTTTGCCAATCACTTCATGGCCGGCGGCTTGCTCACTTACGATGACGTCGTGACCTACCTTTCCAACCCTTGGATTCTTACGCTGGAAGTGCTCTTCCTGGCCACGGTGATTTACCACGCCTTGTTGGGCGTGCGCGCCCTGATGTTAGACCGGGGCATTTCTGGCCAACAAGAGCGCAAACTGACCCGTGTGTTGGTGGTGGTCGGTGTAGTTTTGTTCCTTTATGGCATTTGGCTGTTTTGGGTGATTTTGACCTGACCCCTGCATCCCTAAGGTGTTGCATCCATTTGGCCCGCGGGCGCCGATGACTTGAACCAAGGAGGTTGTTTTGGCAAAACAGAAGCAAGAAACCCCGGAAGTTGCCCCTGAAAACACGGCTGCAGCGAAGAAAACCGGGGGCGGCCCCTGGATGAGCCGCCGCACAGGCATGATTTTGATGGCTTTGGTCAGCCTGGCCGTGGTGGTTTTGGTTTGGTTTTCGGCGCCCGAAGGGGCTACCTGGTCTGAAAACCTCAAGATAGCCCTCTTTATCGTGGCCAGTGTGTGGCTGGTGTTTGCTTTTACCTACACCCTGAGCCGATGGCTGCATCGCTAAACTGGGAAGCCCAGGCCCCACAGTTTCACCCCGATTGGGAAGCGTTTGCCGCCCGTCACGGCCTGACGGGGTGGGAAGCCTGGTTTGCACCTTACGATGAAGACACCTACCGCTTTGTGCTCGAAAGATTGCACGCGGACGACGTGGTGTTGGATATTGGCGCAGGCGACTGCCGATTTGCGCTGGCCGCGGCCTCGCGGGTGAAGCGGGTTTATGCCCTGGAAGTCCAGCCCGCGTTGGTGAGCGCGTGCTTACAGCGGGTGGGTGAAGATTTGCCCCGCAATCTGCACGTGATTTGTGCCAACGCGCTGGATTTTCCGTTCCCCGAGGACGTGACCACAGGCGTGTTGCTCATGCGCCACTGCACCCACTTTGCAGATTATTTTCGCAGATTGCAGGCCGTGGGTGCGCAGCGGCTGTTTACCAACGCCCGTTGGAAAATGGCTGTGGAAGAAATCGACCTGCAAGCCTCGCGGCCCTTGTTTGAACATGCACCGCCTGGATGGTACGCCTGCACCTGCGGCGCGGTGGGCTTCAAAGCCCCTGCAGTGCCAGATGCAGAAGTGGAAGACGCGGTGCACGAGGTGAAAACCTGCCCTCAGTGCCATCCAACCAATCCAGAAGACACGCCTTAAGCGCCCGCGGGCGCATTCAAGGCAGAACCCTTTATCAACCGGGAGTTACGGCATGATAGGAATTGTCATCGTTTCGCACAGCGCCAAAGTGGCCGAAGGCGTAAAAGAAATGGCCGAGCAAATGAGCCAGGGGCGGGTTGCCATTGCCGCCGCAGGTGGCGTGGATGACCAAACCCTGGGCACCAATGCCGAGCGCATTTTTGAGGCACTTCAGAAGGTTTATAGCCCGGATGGTGTGTTGGTGTTGATTGATCTGGGCAGTGCAGTGATGAGCGCCCAGATGGCTGTTGAAATGCTCGCTGAAGAACAGCAGGCAAAAGTCAAGATGAGCGATGCCCCGTTGGTTGAAGGCGCAATCGTCGCCGCGGTGGAGGCTTCCTTGGGGCGCAGTTTGGAAGACGTCAACAAGGCAGCCGAAGCCGCCAGCACTATGAGGAAGATTTTGTGATGGATACCAACCCTTCGGAAGTTTCGATTGTATTGAAAATAACAAACCCGGTGGGCCTGCACGCCCGCCCTGCGGCCTTGTTTGTGCAAAAGGCCGGCGAGTTTCAGGCCGATGTCAAGGTGCGCAACATCACGCGCGACACGCCCTTTGTGGATGCCAAAAGCATTTTGGGCGTGATGGGCATTGGCGTAGCCCAAGACCACGAAATCGAAGTTGTGGCCTCGGGAGAGGATGCCGCAGAAGCCATTGCGGCACTGCAGGCTTTGGTCGAGAGCAACTTTGGTGAAGACGAAGAAGACAAAGCAGAAGACGAAGAGAGCGAAGCACCCAAAGCCTAAAGCCGCAATGAGGGTTGGCTGATTTTTGCGGTTTTTTTGTCTTTCGCGCGCTTCAGTATGGTGATAAGTGTGGTAAATTTAAGTCTTTGTGGCAGCACCCTATGAAACCAAGGGGGCCGGCCACGGTTTATCCTTGGAAAGACTTGTTTAGAGCAGAAAGCGTATGACGACCACTGATCCCTATCTTCTCAAACTGGCGCGAGTGGCTCGGATGTATTACGAGCAAGACCTCACGCAAGCCGAAATCGCCGATCAACTGGGCGTTTCGCGCTCGCAAATCTCGCGCTGGCTCACTGAGGCGCGCGACCTGGGCATTGTGGAAATTCGCATTCACGGCCTTTGGAGCCGTGTGGCGGAGTTGCAATATCAGTTGGAACGCCGCTTCCCCATCAAGGAAGCCCTGGTGATGGACCGGGGCGGGCGGGGCTACATGCAGGCTGTACAGGGATTGGGCGTGTTGGCTGCCAACCGCCTGGCCGAGCTGCTGGAAGGGGAAATGACCCTGGGTATTGCCTGGAGCACCGGTGTGTATCAGGTGGTCAGTGCCCTGCGTTCTGCCCGGCAGAAAGGCGTTACCGTGGTGCAGTTGATGGGCGCGGTGGGTTCCCAAAACCCTTTGCTCGACGGCCCTGACCTGACCCGTTGGTTGGCGCAGACCCTTTCGGGCAAATATCGTTACCTGCCCGCGCCGCTGTTTGCCAGCGACCCCCAGGCTCGGGAAGCCATCGTGAGCGAACCCAGCGTGCGTGAGGTCATCGAACTGGCCGAAAACGCGGATTTGGCCTTGGTGGGCATTGGTGCGGTTTCGCCCGCGCGTTACTCCAGCCTGTTCAACGCGCGGCGGTTGACCGAAGAAGACCTGCGCGATATCGAAGCCAAAGGCGGCGTGGGCGATATTTGTGGTTATTTCTACGACATCCACGGCCAACTGTTGGATTTGGAACTGCACAAGCGGCTCATTGGCATTTCGTGGGACGCCCTTTACCGCATCCCCGTGGTGATGGGCGTAGCAGGAGGGCGGCGGAAAGCCGCGGCCATTTTGGGCGCTTTGCGCAGTGGTGTGATTGATTACCTGGTGACCGACAGCGAAGCCGCGGAGTTGGTGTTAGAAATGGACACAGCCGAACATCCTGAACACGAGGAAGGAGGCGCGTCGTGACACGCGCACAGCAAATGCAGCAATTTCAGGGCATCCCGGCGGCCGCGGGGGTGGCAATTGCCCCCGCGTTTTTGTTTTCCCTGGCCGAGCAGGCCGCGGAAACGCCCACAGCGGGAACAACTACGCCAGATCAAGAACGTGCCCGCTTACAGCAGGCTTTGGACGCCGCGCGCGCGGAGATCCAGCGCCTGTATGCCCAGGCCCGCGAGCGCTTGAGCGAAGAAGACGCGGCCATCTTTCAAGTGCATGAGATGTTTTTGCAGGATCCTACCTTGCTCCAAGAGGTGGAAAAGGGCATTGCCCAAGGCCAAACGGCTTCGGAAGCGTGGCATCAGGCCATCGAAAGCCAGGCCGCGGTGCTTGAATCCCTCAACGACCCGGTGTTTAGCGCCCGGGCTGTGGATTTGCGCGATGTGGGCCAGCGGGTCGCGCGGCTTTTGGCGGGCGAGAGCAACGAAATTCCGTTTCCTGACGAGCCTTCCATCATCGTGGCGCGCGAATTGACCCCTTCCCAGACGATTTTATTGCCCAAAGACCTGGTGCGTGGGTTTGGCACTGTGCAGGGGAGCAAAACCTCTCACGTCGCGATTTTGGCGCGCGGTTTGGGGCTTCCCGCGGTGGTGGGGCTGCCTGCGGCATTTTTGGAAACCGTCCAAACCGGCGACATGCTCATTTTGGACGGCAATGCGGGTGTGGTCATCCTCAACCCGGATGAAGCCACGCTGGCCGCGTATCGTCAGAAGGCTGCGGAGGAAGCCCAGCGGCAGGCCGCGGCGCAGGCGCAGGGTGCTCAGCCCGCGGTGACGCGCGATGGCCGTCGGGTGGAAGTGGCTGCGAACCTGGGCGGTGGTGGTGAGGAAGAAGCGCGGCGCGCGGTGGCTTTGGGCGCAGAGGGTGTGGGATTGTTGCGCACCGAATT
>JAADCW010000029.1 GCA_013154225.1 Chloroflexota bacterium | reverse complement strand
GGGAGAGGGGAGAAAGTCGCCCGCTATTGTTGATCTGGAAGGCCTGTAACCTGCGTAACATCTCATGCAAACCCGTTGTACAGGATTTCCAGGCGTTGCGCAACTTTTGTGTCAGGTAGCCAGATAAGTTTTTCGCCGCCTTTATCAGACCTTTTGCCGTGACCGTCTTACCTGTTCCCCAACAACCTTACAAAGTCTGCGCCTGCTTGTCGTGCGCTGTTATACAGTCGCTTGTCGCCTGTCCAAAATTCGCCGCCCTGACGCTCCGCCAAGGCCAGGTAGAGACTGTCATAGATTACCCGATGCCCGATACGTTCTGCCCAGGCATAGGCGCTTTGAAGCAATTCGCCGTCATTTCCATACACCTTGACTTCCCATGTCAGGAACAAATCTAACAGCGTCTGGGCTTCTTCGGACGTCAATATCCCCGCCGAAGCCATCTTGCGTAGGCCGGAAGCGACCTCCAGCGACCAAAGGCAGGGCGCCAGCAATGCCCGCCCCTCATCACGCCATTGAGCAAATAAAGCCAAAACTTGCGTTTGCTGAGGCGCGGAGGGATCGAGTGCATATAGGGCAAGGTTGGCGTCAATCACGATGGGTGGTTGCCCACGGTGCAATGGCATCGCTGCGCTCCTCTCGTAAACCGCGAATAAGTTCTACTGCGTCCACAGCGATGGGTTTTCCGCCGCGCTTTGCCAGCATGTCCTGCGTGACGCGACGCGTTCGCTCGATCCAATCTTCGTTTTCTTGCTGAAGCTCCCGCGCGATTATCTCCCGAACCAACGCAGAGATGCTCTTTCTCCGCTGTCGCGCCAGGCGCTTCAACGTCCGATGTTGCTCTGGGGTGAGCAGAAGTTGCACCCGACGATAAGACACGATCTGCCTCCTTGGTTACACAATGGGATTACACACCCATTTTCATTGTATCCGTTTCTCGTTGGGTGTCAAGCGATTCTGAAGTCAGGACATGCGTTGGGAAAACAAGAGCGCTCCTGCTTTGCCGCGATCGTCTGCCCCAACTCCTCAACGTACGCCAAGGGGCGCATTTGTGGCGACCATCTTCCTTAACTTAGGTCGCGCCGCGAAGCCAACCCAAAACCAAGGTTGAGGCAACTTGCTGAGCGCGTTGGCGGCTTCACGTGCTATAATCTGAACATACGCTTTACATTGAGGGCAGTTTTCATCATGCGCATTCTTTTTCTCGCGGCCGAAGCCGCGCCTTTCGCCAAGGTGGGTGGTTTGGGCGATGTCGTGGGGTCGTTGCCCTGGGCATTGTCTCGGCGCAATCCTCACGATGATGTGCGCCTGGTGTTGCCACTTCATCCTACTGTAGATGCCCAGCGATGGGGGCTGTATCCGCTGACGGCATTTACCGTTGCCCATCGCAACGGTCCCATTACCGCGGAAATTTATGCCACAGAGCACCGAGGTTTGCCGGTATATTTCATCACCGGCGTGCCTGTACTGGCTGTGCCGGGGGTGTACAGCCCCGACCCCCACGCGGACGCGGTCAAATATGCCTTTTTCTCCTTGGCCGCGCTGGCTTTAGCGCGCTATTTGGATTGGCCGCCTGACATTATCCACGCGCACGATTGGCACACCGCTTTGGCTGTCCACGCGCTGGCACAACGCCGCGACCACGACGCGTTTTTTGCCCACACGCGCACAGTGCTCACAGTGCATAATTTGCCTTACATGGGCGCGCCCGCGCCGTTGCTGTTGGAAGCCTTTGGCCTGCCCCCTGCGCCGCCGGAAAGCGGCCTGCCCGAATGGGCGCGCACCACGCCTTTGCCCATGGGTCTGGCCGCAGCCGATGCCATTACCACGGTTTCGCCCACGTATGCCCGCGAAATCCTCACCCCTGAGTTTGGTCATGGCCTGGAAGGCTTTTTGCGCACGCGGCGCGACCATTTGTTTGGCATTCTCAACGGCCTGGATACCGATTTGTGGAACCCGGCCACCGACCCATCCCTGGACGTGCGCTACACCCCAACCACGCTGGGATTGCGGGAGCGCAACGCCGCGGCTTTGCGGGACGAAGTGGGGTTGCCCCAGCCCGAAGGTCGGGTGCCGCTGATTGGGTTGGTCAGCCGTTTGACCTCCCAAAAGGGCGTGGACGTGATTGCCGACGCCCTGCGCTTACTCCCTGAGCAGCGTTGGCAGGCTGTACTTCTGGGCACGGGCGAACCTCATTTGGAAGATGCCCTCCGTCGCCTGGAAGCCGATTTCCCCAACCGCGTGCGCGCGGTGTTGCGCTACGACGATGGCTTGGCGCGGCGCATTTATGCGGGCGTAGATATGCTCATGATGCCTTCCCGTTATGAACCCTGCGGTGTGGCGCAGATGATTGCCATGCGCTACGGCGCGGTGCCAGTGGCCACGGAAACTGGCGGCCTGGCCGATACCGTGCGTGATGTGGACCTCAGCCGCCGTAGCACGGGCTTTTTGCTCCCTGAGGCTACACCCAAAGCCCTGGCTTTTGCCCTACGCCGCGCGTTTGCCGTGTTTGCCGACCGCCGCCGCTGGCAGGCCCTCCAGCGCCGCGGCATGGCCGAGGACTTCTCTTGGGATAAACCCGCTCAAGCCTATGCCCGCCTTTACGCCAATTTGCTTACCCCTGCTCCTAACCCCTAACTCCTAACTCCTAATTCCTCATTCCCTAATTCCTCATTCCCCCATTTCCCCACACCCTCCGGAGGCGCCTATGAAAACCCGCGTGGTGATTTTGGCCGGTGGTGAAGGCTCTCGGTTGAGCATTCTGACTTCCAAACGCACCAAGCCAGCGGTGCCCTTTGCGGGGAAATATCGCATCATTGATTTTGCCCTTTCCAACTGCGTCAATTCGGGGTTGTTTGATGTCATGGTGGTGGCGCAGTATCGCCCTCATTCTTTGATTGAGCACATTGGTTCAGGCGCACCTTGGGACCTCAACCGTGATTGGACGGGCGGGGTGCGCATTTACACGCCCTATCGCGCCCGCAATGAGGCTGGCTGGTATGTCGGTACCGCGGATGCAGTGCAGCAAAACTTCCGCTTTGTCAAAGCCGGCCAGCCCGATCAGGTGCTTGTGCTTTCGGGGGATCATATCTACAAGATGAACTACGAAAAAATGCTTTCGTTCCACCGTTCCAACGGGGCGGATTTGACTATGGCTGTGATTCGGGTGCCTGAGGAAGAAGCCTCGCGCTTTGGCATTGTAGGCATCGAAAGCGATTTTCGGGTCAATTCGTTTGTGGAAAAGCCCCCGAATCCGCCTTCCAACCTGGCTAACATGGGCATCTACGTTTTCAATTTGGATGTTTTGGATAAAGTCTTGCTGGAAGACCACGCGCGGCCGGATTCCAGCCACGATTTTGGCAAAGACATCCTGCCGCGCATGGTGGAACAAGGCTATCGGGTGTTTGCCTTCCCGTTTCGGGGCTATTGGCGTGATGTGGGCACGGTGCAGTCATATTGGGAAGCCCACATGGATCTGCTGGAAGTGCCGCCGCCGTTGGATTTGTATGACCGCTCCTGGATTGTGCATACCCGCACTGAGGAACGCCCGCCGATGCGTATAGCCAGCGGGGCTGAAGTGCGCGACAGCATGATTTCCGATGGCTGCATCATCGAGCGCGGCGCGATTGTGGAACACAGTGTGCTTTCGCCGGGGGTGGTGGTCCGCGAAGGCGCAATCATTCGGGATTCAGTGGTGCTGACCGACACCCGCATTGGCCCTGAAGCCCGTTTGACCCGCGCGATTTTGGATAAACGCATCCGTGTGGGGCGTGGCGCGGTGATTGGCGGCGAAGCCGCGGGGGGAATGCTGACCCTGGTTGGCAAGGGCAGTGTGGTGCCTGAAGGCGCGGTTTTGGAGCCAGGCGCGCTGGTGGGCACGGACGTCACGCCGGAGGATTTTCCCGCGGATTTGCGGGTGGCCTCGGGCGCGTATGTGGAAACCCGCCGCCGTGCATACAAAGTACAGGCGTAGGCTATGTCGCGGGCATCCGGGCTTCTTCTGCATCCAACCAGCC
Organism: Chloroflexota bacterium; assembly: GCA_013154225.1. Taxonomy (GTDB): domain Bacteria; phylum Chloroflexota; class Anaerolineae; order Anaerolineales; family DRMV01; genus DRMV01. The sequence continues at coordinate 1,515 of JAADCW010000029.1, read as the reverse complement.
TCCCTGGGCCCTTTGGCATTGGCGACCTGGGGCCTGAAGCACGTTCCTTTGCCGATGCGCTTGCGCGGGCAGGGTGTATGTTCTGGCAAGTTTTGCCGTTGGGCCCCACGGGCTACGGCGATTCCCCCTATCAAACCTTTTCTGCCTTTGCGGGCAATCCGTACCTCATCAGCCCTGAAGATTTGCAGGCAGATGGACTGCTCACGCCCGACGATTTAGCCCACCGCCCGGCCTTTCCCACCGCGCAGGTGGATTATGCCGCGGTCATCCCGTGGAAGCGGGCGCTTCTGCAGCGGGCTTACGCGCGTTTTCGGGAGGGGCATTTTCCACACTTGGAAGCCGAATTGGCCGCGTTCCAGAAAAACCAGCAAGCCTGGCTGGATGATTTTGCCCTGTTCATGGCTTTGAAGGAGGCCCATCAAGGCGCACCGTGGACGGCCTGGCCAGAGCCCCTGCGCTCGCGGGACCCTCAGGCTTTGGCGCGCGCCAGAACTTCCCTGGCTGATGCTGTGGGGCAGGTGGTTTTTGAGCAGTTTTTGTTTTTCAGGCAATGGCGTGCGTTGCGGCGTTTCGCGTCTGAGCGGGGCGTGCAGTTCATTGGCGACGCGCCTATTTTCGTAGCCCACGACAGCGCGGATGTGTGGGCGCACCCCGAACTGTTTTGCCTCGACGAGACCGGCCAGCCCACGGTGGTGGCCGGTGTGCCGCCCGATTATTTCTCGGCCACGGGGCAGCGTTGGGGCAATCCTCTCTATTGCTGGGAAGCCCACCGGCAGCAGGGTTATGCCTGGTGGCTGGCGCGCTTGCGGACGTTGTTGGATTTGGTGGATGTGGTGCGCTTGGACCATTTCCGTGGCTTTGCGGCTTATTGGGAAGTGCCCGCGGACGCGCCTACCGCGGAAACCGGCCGCTGGGTGCCGGGGCCCGGCGCGGCGTTTTTCGCCGCGGTGCGCGACACGCTCGGCGCCCCGCCGCTGATTGCCGAAGACCTGGGGGTGATTACGCCCGATGTGGTGGCCCTGCGGGAGCAGTTTGGCTTCCCGGGGATGAAGGTGTTGGTGTTTGCCTTCGACAGTGGCCCCGGTAATCCCTTTTTACCCCACAATTACACCAGCCCTAACTTTGTGGTTTACACCGGCACCCACGACAACGACACCGCGGTGGGGTGGTGGCAGCGGGCTTCCGAGGAAGAAAAGGACTTCCTGCGGCGCTACCTTGCCACCGATGGCCGTGATGTGGCCTGGGATTTGATTCGCGCGGCGTGGCGCTCGGTGGCAAAGTGGGCGATCGCGCCTGTGCAGGATGTCCTCAGCCTGGACAACCGTGCCCGCATGAATTACCCAGGCCGCCTGGGCGGCAACTGGGCCTGGCGCATGGAAGGCCCTCTGCCCGAAGATGCCCTTGCTCGGCTGGCTGAGTTCAACCGCGTGTATGGGCGCTGGCCTCATGGCGGCGGGCCGTTGTAGGAGGACTTGCCCCTGCAAAATTTCTCCTAAACTCTTTATAAGATGGTTG
>JAADCW010000039.1 GCA_013154225.1 Chloroflexota bacterium | reverse complement strand
CTTTTGTGGTTTGGCTATGTGTTTGCCCTCGCGCTTTACGCCAGGTCCTTCGGGGCTTATTTCATGACGTTCTTCCACAACCCGCCGTGGTATTGGCAAAACATCTTTGCCACTGCAATAGTTTTGATTTTTACGGCCATCAATTTTTGGGGCGCGAAGGCCGTGGGGCGCTCCGAACTGGTCATCGTCGCGGCCAACGTAGGCATGTTGTTGCTGTTTGCCATCACGGGCTTTTTCTTCTTGCAGCCTGACTTGCTTTCGCCCGTGCACTGGCCCCATATGGATAAAATGCTGTTCGCCGCGGGCGTGGTATTCCTGACCTATGAGGGGTTTGGGTTGGTAACCAACACCGCGGAAGACATGGAAGACCCGCAAAAGACCCTGCCTCGGGCGCTGTATATCAGCGTGGCTCTGGTTATCTTCCTGTATGTTTCGGTCAGCATCACCGTGGTGGGTAACCTGCCTGTGTCTAAAATTGTTGCGGCGAGCAATTACGCCGCGGCCGCGGCCGCGCAGGCTTTCTTGGGCCCCTGGGGTTTGCACTTGGTGGCCTTTGCCGCGCTGTTCGCGACTTCCTCGGCTATCAACGCCACCCTGTACGGCGGTGCAAACGTCAGTTACACCATTGCCAAAGTAGGCCAGCTGCCAAAAGTGTTTGAGCGCAAGGTGTGGGGCAAGGCTACCGAAGGGCTGTTCATCACTGCCGGGTTGGTCATCGTGTTTGCCAACCTCTTCCACTTGGACAAAATCGGCATGATGGGGAGCGCCGCGTTCCTGTTGATTTACGCCGCGGTGAGCATTGGGCATCTGCGGCTTTATAAGGAAACCGGCGCAAACCGTTGGGTGATTGTGGCCGCAATTGTGGCTTGTTTGAGCGCGTTTGTGGTGCTCAGTTATTACTTGTGGACGACCACGCCCATCACCCTGGCTGTGTTGGTCGTGGTGGTTGTGGCGTCCTTTGGCATTGAATGGGTATATCGTTCGTGGTCTGGGCGTGAGATGCAGGCTCGGAGCCATTGATGCGACCGCGTTGGCGCGCACGTCGACGCCGAAGGAAGCGGGCAGAAGCCGGCGCAATGGCCTTTGTGCGGGCTTCCCTGCCCGCATTGATTACCGGCGGCGCGGGCGACGACCCGGCTGGCATCCTCACCTACACGGTGGTAGGTGCCACCACAGGGTTCAGCCAACTCTGGTTGATTTTGCTTTCCACACCCATGCTGGCCGCGGCGAACAGCATGGCCGCGCGGGTGGCTTTGGCGGCCAAAGATGGCTTGGCCGCGGTCATCCGCAAGCGCTATGGCCGAACGGCCAGCATGGTGATTGTATTGGCGCTGGCCGCGGCCAACATTGCCACGATTTCTGCCGACGCCGCAGGTGTGGCCGCGGCGCTGGAAATGGTGACCGGCATCCGCTGGGAGTGGCTGTTGCCGCTGATTTTAGCGGTCTTGTTGCTGGTGCTTCAAGAGGGCTACACCCGGGTCAAGCGGGTGCTGGTTTCCCTTTCGGCAGTGCTGTTGGCCTATGTCTTTGCCGCGCTTTTGGCGCATCCTGAGTGGCCTGCGGTGTTCAAAGCCACGTTTTTGCCCCACGTCAGCACCCAGCGGGCCTGGCTGGTGGCTTCTTTGGGTATTTTGGGCACCACGGTTTCGCCTTATCTGCTCTTTTGGCAGGCTGGCGAAGAAATCGAAGAGCTGCAGGAAGGCATCATCATCCAGGCCAACACCAGCGACGCAGGCGTTTGGTTGGGCATGCTGTTTTCCAACCTGATTGCGTTCTTCATCGTGGTGGCCGCGGCGGCGACCATTCATTCCCAAGGCGGGCAAATCCAAACCGTGGCCGATGCGGCCCAGGCCCTCGCACCGCTGGGAAGGGTGGGGCAGGCGCTGTTTATCACCGGCTTTTTGGCCGCTGGGTTGTTGGCCTTGCCGGTGCTCGCGGGTTCCACAGCCTACGCGGTGGCCGAGGCTTTTGGCTGGCCAGAAGGTCTGGGCGCGGCCAAGGCCCATGCTCGGGGGTTCTACGCGGTGCTGGTGGGCTCCCTGCTTGTGGGCATGGGCCTTGCTTTGTGGCCTCACTTTCGCCCTACCGAAGCCTTGTTTTACAGTCAGGTGCTGGATGGTGCGCTTTTGCCGGTGTTGATGCTGATGTTGTTGGTGCTTTCCAACGATCGCCGCATTGTGGGGGAAGCCACCAACCCGCGCTGGATCAATTTGACCGCGGTCATGACCATTGGGCTGGCGTTGCTGGCCAACGCGCTGGCGTTGTTTGGATGAAGGGAGACCGCTGTGAATGCCAAATCCATTGCAACCCTGACCCTCAACCCCTGTTTGGATGTCAGTTATGAATTCCCTACGCTGGTGCCTGACCAAAAGGTGCACGCGGAACACACCCGCTTTGACCCCGGCGGCAATGGCATCAATGTCGGAAGGGCGCTCAAGCGCCTGGGCGTGCCCGCGACCAATTTGGCCATTCTGGCTGGAGAAATTGGCCTGCTGGTGCGGCGGTTGCTTCAAGGCGAGTTGGACAATCTGGTCGCGGTAGAAATCAGCGGGGAAACGCGCATCAACTGCACCCTATTGGAAAAATCGCCGCGCACCCAGTACGAAGTCAACGGCATTGGGCCAGAGGTGCCGCCCGAAGCCCTGGAAGACGTGCGGCAGAAATTGGTGCGCGCTGCAGAAGGTGGCTTTGGGGTGCTCACAGGGTCGCTGCCTGCAGGGGTGCCCCAGGATATTTACGGCGATTTGGTCGCCCGCCTGCACCAAGTGAACGCGCGGGCCGTGGTGGATACCCGCGGGGAAATGCTGGCCGCCGCTTTGGCGCAGCATCCTTTCCTTATTAAACCCAACCGCTACGAACTGGAACTGTTTGCTGGCCGCAACCTGCCCACTCTGGGCGACGTGATTGCCGAAGCCCGCCGTTTGCAAGCGCAGGCAACGTATGTCTGCGTTTCTCTGGGAGGCGAAGGTGCGGTATTGGTGGGGCCAGAAGGCGTCTATCATGCCAGCGCGCCGCCGGTGCAGGTGCGTTCCACCGTGGGCGCGGGCGATTCTCTGGTGGGCGGGCTGGTGGCCGCGTTTGCCCAAGGCGCACCACCGGAAGAAGCCCTGCGTTTGGGTGTGGCGTGCGGCAGTGGCACCGCGTCTCAGCCGGGTACTGCTCTTTTCGAGCCTGCTTCGCTGGATAAATTGCAGCAGGGCGTGCAGGTGCGGAGGTTGGCATGGGAATAAAACAGTGGCGTTTTTGGGCTTCTCTGGCCGTGTTGCTGTGGTTGACGTTGGCGGTCGCGCTGGTGTTTAGCACCCAGCGTCCCATTCCCGCGCAAGTGTGGTGGGGAATGGCGCGAACAGCGTGGGCGTTGGCGGTGGCTGTGGGCTTTGGCCTGCTGGCGTGGGCGTTGGGGTGGTGGTTGGCGCCTTTTTGGGGTGGCGATGGGGATGAGCAAAAGGCGGTGTTGGCCTTTGGGGTTGGCATGGGGGTGTTGGCTTGGGTTTCCCTGGCTTTGGAGGTGCTTCATTGGGCGCGGCCACCTGTGTTTTGGGCTTTGGCCGCGGCAGGCATGATTTGGGCGGTCGGGCAGTGGAGGAAATATCGCCCGTGGTCGTGGCAGCAGTGTTGGCAAGCCCTTCCTGCCCGGGGGTGGTGGTTGGCCGCGGGTGTACCTGCTTTGCTGTTGGCTTTGGCGCCCCCTGAAGGGTTTGACGCGTTGTTGTATCATCTGGCCCAACCCGCATGGGTGCTGAAGCACGGCGGTTTGCAAACCGTGCCCATTTATCAGTTTTGGGCCCCAGGCTTGGTGGAGGGGGTGTATATCTGGCCTCTGGCTTTGGGCAGCGATCGTGCGGCGCAACTTTTGGGACTGGCCTTTGCCGCGGCCGCGCTGTATCTGGCCGCGCAATGGGCGCAGGAAGTGTTTGGCCGTCGTACCGCGGCCATGGTGGTTTTGTTGGTCTTTGCCATGCCTTCTGGGCTTTTGCTTGCCACGGGCGCCTATACCGATTTTGCTCTGGCATTTTACAGCCTGGCCGCGTTGAGGGCCGCGTGGCGGGCTGGCGGCGCGCGCAAGATGGCGCAGGTCACGCCTGCCTTGCGCCAAGCCGCGGTGTTTGTTGGGTTGGCAATGAGTGTGAAATACACGTCCGTAACCCTTGCTGTGGCAGTGGGCGGGTTCCTGGTGTGGCAGTGGGTGCGGCGTTTTTCCTGGAAGGGCGCGGCCCGCGCAATATTCCAATTTACTGGCCTTGCCGTGTTGGTCGCCATGCCGTGGTATGCGCGCAACGCGTATTACATGGGAAATCCCTTTTACCCCTTTGTTTTTGGCGGCGTGGGCTGGGACGCCCAACGAATGGCTTGGTTGGCCGAACCTGGCACAGGCATTGGCACGCATTGGAGGGATTGGCTGCTCTTGCCTTGGACGATGAGCATGGGCTATCGGGATGCATCGTATTTCCATGGCCGCATTGGCCCCTTGTTTTTAGGGCTGGCGCCGTTGACCCTCGCAGCCTGGTTCCGTCTGCTGCGCCGAGGACCGCGCGTGCGCCGGGCCGCGTTCGCATGGGGTGTGTTTGTAGGGGTAAGCGTATTCATGTGGGCGTGGGGCGTGGCGCGTTCTCACCCTTTGTGGCAGGCGCGTTTGCTGTGGCCTGCTCTGTTGGTATGGGCAGTGCCCACGGCCTATGGCGCGCGTTGGGCGCGGGTGTTGGATTTGCCCTATCTGCGGGTGCGCTATTTGGTGCGGTGGGTGGTGTGGGGCGTGGCCGCGGTGGCACTCCTGGAAGCCGCAGTCTTCGTCGCGGCGCGGCATCCTTTGGCTTATGCCCTGGGTTTTGAGGATCGTGCATCCTATTATCGCCGTGCTTTGCCCGATTACCAAGACCTCAGCGATTTGCTCGCGGCACACACCCCTCAAAACGCCAAAGTGATGCTGCTTTTTGAGCCCCGAATGTACGGCCTACCGCGGGAAGTGATGCCCGACGCGTTCCTGGATAACTTCGTATATGGCCTTTCCCAGGCGGGTTCGCCTCAAGCGTTGGCCGAACAGTGGGCTTGCGAGGGGTATGAGGCTGTTGCACTTTCCCGCCGCGGCATGGATTTTCTGGTGGAAACCCTGCCAGATAAAATGACGCCGGCCAGAATTACTGCCTTGCGCCAGTTTTTGCAAGGGCTGACTTTGGTGGCAGAGCAAGGCGATTATGCGCTGTACCGTTTGCCTCAACCTGAGCACTGCCCGCAGGCGCCTGCGGCATCTCCATGAGGCCGTTGGTATGCCATGAATCCGGATAAACCATGCGGCGCTTTGCAACTCACAAAGCGCCGCATGGTTTTGTTGGGCAACAGACGCGCACCCCGAGCGCACCCTGACTTGTCTGAGCCCTGGTTATTGTGTGTGTTGTTGAAGAAAATCCCGATACCAATGTGCGCTGGCTTTGAAACGCCGTTCCTGGGTGGCAAAATCCACCCAAATCAGGCCAAAGCGTTGACTATACCCCTCAGCCCATTCGAAATTGTCCATCAGTGACCAGACGAAATAGCCCTTCAGCGGCACGCCACAGCGAAGTGCCCGCGCCGCGG
>JAADCW010000093.1 GCA_013154225.1 Chloroflexota bacterium | reverse complement strand
TGGAGGAAAATCGCACTAACCCGTAACCTTTTGCCGCCTGTGGCGTCATAAAAAGCGAAAGTTGCAAGTCGTGTTTGGTTTGTTATGCCTGCGTTGATTGTTTGGGAAGGCCCCTGGAGTAGGAACGATGGTTGCTGTTTTTCGGGAAGTTTCTCGCTGGTTGCTGGCTGCAGGCGTTGTCTTTTTGGGACGGATGGCAGCGGTGTTTTGGCAGGCTTCGCGTGCCAACACCCATGACCGTCGCCAGCAGGCTACTTGGCCTCGGGGTTTCCCTTCCCAGACCCAACAACCCCCTTCTGCCGACGCAGCCGCAGTTTCCTGCGGCCAAATTGGGCAGATTGACGAAGATTTACAGGTTTGGTGCCAGGCCTTGCGCCTGCGGGATCCTGACACTTATGCCCACAGCGAGCGCGTCGCCGATTTGGCCGTAGCTTTAGGGCGCATATTGGGGTTGGATGAAACCACCCTGTTGCACCTGCGCTGGGGTGCCCTGCTGCACGATCTGGGCAAAGTGCGGATTCCCAATCACATTCTCTATAAACACGGCGCCTTAACAGAAGAAGAATGGCAAATCATGCGCCAGCATCCGATTTGGGGTTACGACATCGTCAAATCCATCCCCGTTTTGCCAGAAGCGACCCTGGAGGTGGTGCGGTATCATCACGAGCGTTGGGATGGCCGCGGTTACCCTGAGGGACTGGCCGGGGAAGATATTCCGATGTTGGCGCGGATTTTGGGTGTGGTAGATATGTGGGACGCCATGACTTCGACTCGTCCCTATCATGCCCCCATGTCGCCCCGCAAAGTGCGCCGCTATCTGCTTCAGCAAGCGGGCAGTGCGTTGGATCCGAACATCGTGGCCGCTTTCATTCAGATGATGGATGCCCGCTTTGCGCCAGCACGGCCTACACCGGTGCGGGCTTCGCAGCCTCGCACCAGGGCCTCGGCTGGGGCGCTGTTGGCCACACCCAGGTTCCCGGTTGATTTTGTGGGCTCGGAAACCCTTTTGTGGAGCCCAGAACTTCAACCACGGGTGCCGACTTGAAACCTTTTGCTCACAACTGCATAGAGATGGGGTGCTATGCGTTTGTGTCTGACGGCTCCTGGGTCAGCAACAAGGTCCACTGAAACCAACGTTGAAACGCTACATTGCCTTGCCGACATCACAGCGACACCGCAACCCACAGCACATCACAAAAGCATCGTGACCTACCCTGTTTTGCCGTAACCACCACGTCGCAGCCAACGTCACAGCGCACTGCAAAGGGGCCGTCACGTCCAAGGGCGCAGCAATTTCGCTGCGCCCTTGGATTGTTTTAACCGCTTGTTGGGGAATCGTGGTTTTATTTGGATTGCTTGGCTAAAGCCGCGTCAATGTGCTCTTTGAATTGATCGTATGGCAGCGCGCCGACCACCAGTTCTTGGCTGCCATCAGGCGCGATGATGATGAACGACGGTGTGCCTTGGACGCCCGCGGCCTGGCCGTCGGCCAGGTCTTGCATGGCTTGCTTTTGATATTTGTGGCTATCCAGGCATTGCCGGAATTCGTCCATATTGAGGCCCAGCAGTTTAGCCATGGCTTCGATGCGCTCGCGGGTAAAGGCGCCTTGGTTTTCGCCGTGTTGGTTCGCAAACAAGATGTCGTGGAATTCCCAGAATTTACCCTGATCGCCTGCGCAATAAGCGGCTTCTGCGCTCAACAGCGATTCGGGGCCGATCCAGTCGCCAAACGTGCGGTAGATGAAGCGCACTTTGCCGGTATCCACATAATTTTTTACGATGAGCGGTTCGACTTCCCGGGCAAACCGCCCGCAGTAGGGGCATTGGAAGTCGGAATATTCAATGATGGTTACCGGCGCGTTGGGGTCCCCGGCAGCGTTCATGTTGACGTTGGGCCGAGGCACAGGCGTGATGGGGATAATGTCGGTCGGAGCATTGGGCGCGCTGGTGGCTTGAGGGGAAGGGGCAGAGGAAAGCACCAGCAGCCCGCCCACCATCAAAATGATACCCGCGATGACCACCATGACAATGATGCGCTCGCGGCGTTGCCGAGCCAGCCGTTGTTCGCGGATTTGCGCTCGTTTGTTCCGTTTCTTCGCGGCCATGCGACCTCCTGAAGAGAAGCAAAGGGGATGATGCGATTATGCCATAAAAGCGGGGTTTTGTCCAAAGGGCGGTGAGCCCGTTAGCATACCCCTTTGTAAGCCCCGCCGTCCACGGTGAGCATGGCGCCGGTGATGTAAGAAGCCGCGGGGGAAAGCAGGAACACCGCGGGTTTGGCAAATTCCTCGGGTTCGGCCATGCGCCCCAGCGCGATTTCGCGGGTTTGCTTTTTGATTTCGTCGTTGACCGTGGTGTGGTTGTTCTTGGCGCGGCTTTCCATGATTTCGGTCACCCGCTCGGTTTTCGTCCACCCCGGAAGGATGGCGTTGAAGCGGATGCCGCTGGGGCCTAATTCCAGCGCCAGGGTTTTGACCAGGTTGACGGTGGCCGCGCGCACGCTGTTGGAAAGCACCAGCCCGGGGATGGGTTGTTTGACAGAGTAGGAAGTGATGGCCAGCACGCTGGGCGCGGCCGACTGTTCCAAAAAGGGCAGGGCCGCGCGGATGAGGCGCACGTGGGCCATGAGCAGGGTGCTGATGGCGTCGTCCCACTGGGCATCGGTGATGTTTTTGAACGCGTCGGCAGGCGGACCGCCCGTGTTGGTGACCAGCAGGTCAAGCCCTTTGAGGGCTTCCGCGGCCTTACGCACCACCAGCGCGGGCATATCGGGCGCGGCCAGGTCGCCGGTGACGGGGATGACGGGCACGCGGTTGTTGACCGCTTCGCGAATGCGCTCTGCGGCTTCCTCTAAACGGTTGTAATCTCGGCCATTGATGGCAACTGCGCAGCCTTCTTGGGCTAACGCCAGTGCCACCGCAAAGCCCAGCCCGCGGCTGGCGCCTGTGACCAAGGCTTTTTTGCCTTTGAGTTCCAGATCCATGATTTCCTCCTGCGTGTAAGGCGTTCAACGGAGTTCGAGGCGTTCTTGGGCAATCCAGCCATCGCCCCAGTGGGTTTCGACCCAGCGCAAGACTTTTTGTAAGGCTTGCTGGGCGTGCTTGGGGTCGTTGCTTACCAGCGCGCACGCAACGATGGCTTCCTGCCAGGCATCTTGGGCGCCGACTTCGGCCACCGAGATGTTGAATTCGCGATGCAGGCGGTGCAACAACGGCTTGAGCCGCCGCCGCTTTTCTTTGAGTGAAGTGCATCCGGGCAGGTGCAGCCACAAAGTCAGTACGCCAACATGCATGGTTCCTCAAAATGCGACCACAAAATACCCGCTCGGCAATCGCCTTCGGGTTGCCGCTTGTCAGAAAAGATGCGCTGTATAGTATAATTCATCCTACCACAAAACCGCCGAAAATCGTGGCATGTGGCCGTTTTCAGGTTCTTGTTGGCGCCGGTGTGGCGCAGGAAAAAGGCAGGTTTGAAATGGAAAACAACAATCGGGGTTCTTGTTTGGCTTGGCTCATTGGCTTGGGTGCCCTGGCTATTTTGGGATGGTTTGCCTACAGCACAGTATCTGCATTGCAGCAAACGGCCGATAGCATGGCGCAGCCTGTCAACAGCCTGGGAACGCAAGTGGCGCAGGCCCTTCAGCCCGTAGGGGCGTTGAGCACCCAGGTGTCGGAAGTGCTGCACCCCACGCCCACGGTGATGCCCGACCCGGTGACCATCATCCACAGCGTGCGCAGCCTGGCGCGGCTGGAAACCGTCCAATACACCGTGGAGAAGGTGGTCACGGCTGAAGAAGGGCAAAAGGGGCTGAGTTTCCTCTTTGGCGATCGGCTGTTGTTTGTGGCTCATGGGGTTGTCATTGCAGGGGTAGATTTGGCCAAACTACAACCCCAAGATTTGTGGGTGGAGAACGGCGTGCTTTATGTGCGCCTTCCCGAACCCGAGGTGTTTGTGGCAACGCTGGATAATCAGAAATCCTATGTTTATGACCGCGAAACCGGTTTGCTCACCCACGGCGATATTCAATTGGAAACCGCGGCTCGGCAGGTGGCCGAGCGAGAAATCCTTCAGGCCGCGCTGGATGATGGCATTTTAGACGTGGCCAAGCGAAATGCAGAAGCATACCTCACCATTTTGTTCCGTGATTTAGGCTTTCACGAAGTTCTCTTCGTTGAAGGCACGCCGGTCCCCACGGCCCAACCTACTCCTTGACCTAATTGGAGGCTCTCATGGCAGATTTGACGACCCGTTTGTTCGGCTTTGATTTGGCACACCCCATTATGCCTGCCGCAGGTCCGCCCGTGCGTGATGCCAAAATGGCCAAAGCGTGTATTGAGGGGGGCGCTTCCGCGTTGGTCACCAAGACCATTTCCACCACCGCGGCCAACGTGCCTGTGCCCAATATGTGGGATTTCAAAAATTATTTCCTCAATACCGAACTTTGGTCGGAACTTCCCCCTGAGCATTGGCTGGAGGTGGAATTTCCCGAAATCCGCCGCCTGGCCGATGAAGCGGGCATCCCGGTGATCATCAGCCTGGGCTACACCGCGGAGGAAATCGCGCAACTGGCCCCCAAAGTTGCGCCCTTTGCCGATGCAGTGGAACTCAGCACCCATTACATCGAAGACGATCCCCGCCCCATGCAAGATGCCATCCGTGCGGCCAAAGAGGCGCTGGATGTGCCGGTGATGGTCAAAATGAGCCCCTTCCGCGAGCCGCAAGATGCGGCCATTGCCGCGGTGGAAGCCGGGGTGGATGGCATCGTAGCCACCAACTCCTTTGGCCCGGCTTTCGGCATTGATATTGAACGCGGTGGGCGCCCTGTGATGGGCGGCAAAGATGGCCACGGCTGGATGTCGGGGCCCGCGCTCAAGCCCATTTCCCTGCGAATGGTGTATGACATTGCCCGCGTGGTGGACGTGCCTATCATTGGTGTGGGCGGCATCAGCAAGGGCACCGACGTGGTGGAATACTTGATGGCCGGCGCGACGGCTGTGGGCGTCTGCACCGCGGCCATCACCCGCGGCCCTGGCATCTTTGGCAAGATCGCCAAGCAACTGGCCAAATGGATGGACAAAAACGGCTACGCTTCCATTGCTGATTTGCAAGGCCTGACCCTGCGCCAGCAAATCCCCACCATGGAAGCGCCGCCCATCCTCATCCCGGAGAAGTGCACCGGCTGTAACTTCTGCGTGCTCAGCTGCGTGTACGACGCGCTCTATTTGGACGAAAACAAGAAAATCGCGATTGTGGAAGACAACTGCTTCAAGTGCGGCGTGTGTCTTTCCCGTTGTCCGGTGGATGCGCTGGAATCGCCGTACTAAACCCTGGTTTTCTCCACCTAATCGAAAGGGCGAGGCTGCAAAAGCCTCGCCCTGTTGTTTTTAGGGGCGCAAAGGCACAGAGACGCAGAGGGGCGCGGAGGCGCGAAGGGGCACGGAGACGCCAAGTTATCTGCGTTTATCCCTTGCCATCGGCGTCCATTTGCGTTCTGACTTACGCAAACAAGACATACTTCTGCAAAAACCGCTCCATGGTGCTGTAAAAGTCTTCCAGGGTTTCGGGTTTGCGGAAGCCGTGGCCTTCGCCTTCGTAAACCT
>JAADCW010000206.1 GCA_013154225.1 Chloroflexota bacterium | reverse complement strand
GCTGCTGGCCTCGGGATCGCAGGACGACACGGTGCGTCTGTGGCGTGTGTCGGACGGCGTGTTGGTGCGGACGCTGGAAGGGCATGCAGATGGAGTGTACAGCGTGGCGTTCTCGCCGGACGGGACGCTGCTGGCCTCAGTATCTTGTAGCCAGCGAGATGAAGAGACATGGCGTTGCGTAAAAGGTGAAATCCAGCTGTGGCGGGTATCGGACGGGACGCTGGTACGGACGCTGGAAGGGTACGAGTACGCGGTGGTCAGCGTGGCGTTCTCGCCGGACGGCACGCTGCTGGCCTCGGGGTCGCGGTGGGACGGCACTGTGCAGCTGTGGCGTGTATCGGATGGGGCGTTGGTGCGGACGCTGGAGGGGCATACGAGCAGTGTGGAAAGTGTGGTCTTCTCGCCGGACGGCACGCTGCTGGCCTCGGGGTCGTGGGACAAGACGGTGCGGCTGTGGCGGGTTTCGGATGGGGCGTTGGTGCGCATTCTGGAGGGGCATATGGCCTGGGTGCGCAGCGTAGCCTTCTCGCCGGATGGGACGCTGCTGGCCTCGGGGTCGGATGACGGCACGATTCGGCTGTGGGGGGTGCCGTAGGGTCGTTGTATAGTCGTGTGGTCGGATCGTTGGGTCGTTGTCTCACCATGACGCTTCGTTATGGAGAAGGAGGAAGAATGACATGAGCGGTTTGGATGACATGGCGGAAACCTTCCGCCGCAAACTGGAAGAGCGAGCCCGGGCGCGGGAAGAGCGCCTGGAAGAGGATTTGCAAGCCCTGCGCGCGCGGGGGGCGGCTGAAACGCCGCGGCCCGACCCGCCGGCAACGGAACACCTCCGCGCGGCATCGTTGGGGCAGGCGAGCGCCGCGGCGCGCTCGCCCCGCGTGCAGGGTTTGTTGCACCTTTCCGGCGCAGGCTGGCTCAACGAGTTGGACAGCCTGTTCGCGGACACCTTCCACCTGGCGCGCTACGCGGAGCCGGCCAAACTGGCTTACCCCACCGTGTATTGCGAAAGCCTGGAAGAGTTTTTCACACCCATGGTGCGGCAGTTCGACCTGTCGGAGCATGCCCGTCAGCAAATGCTCGCCGAGGAGGTCGCGGCGGCGCGCGAGCAAGCCGAACGTGGGGAGGGCGGCACATTGGGCTACAACCTGCCCGGCGTGGGCTGTTACATCAATGGCTGGCTGCTTTCCTACGGCAGCGGGGTTTCCCCCCGCGCCGCGCTGGAACACCCGGAAATTCGCCCCCGCATCGTGGCTACCGCGGTGCATGAAAAACTGGGGCACGGCTTTTTGGAGGTTTACAGCACCCTGGGGCAGGTGAAATCTCGCCTGGGCGCCACCCTCTACGAAATCGCGGCCCGCTTTGGCCTGCGTCCGGCTGAAAGCGCGGTGGACAAGTTACGTGAAGAGCAGACGAATTTGGTGTTTAAGGCTTCTCAACTGGTCGAAGAAGGTTGGGCTACATGGGTCGAGAACTTTTTGCCTGCCCTTTGGCAAGGCGTGCCGCGGCGCTTTTCCCACCGTTTGGAAGACGTGGTGAAAGCCGTCAAGGGCCTGCCGCCTCAGGTGCCCAACGCTAAGCGAGTCCGCGAGGCACTCTTGACGTCGTTGCAGTGGCTCTTTGGCGAGGATATGCCCGCTTCCCATCAGGCTTTGCAGGCAGTCATCGTTGTGGCGAACGTTTCCCTTGAAGTGGACGAGTATTTTGGCTCGGTTTTGGGGCAACCCCTGCGCTACGCGGTAGGCGAATTGTTGTATCAGCAGGCGGAAGCGCGGGTAGGCGCGTATGCCATGCCCTACTTGGCTTTGATCGCCGCCAATGTGGATCCCCAACCAGAGCAAATCGGACTTAGCGATTTGCGGGATTTGTTGAGTTCCCGCCCGGACTTGAACCCCGACGCGCGGCTGGCTTTGCTCAGCCGTCTGAAACTGGAAAACCCCAACGATGTGGCCGAACTGGCCCGTCGGGCCGAGGCCGAACTCAGTTTGACCGTTCCCCCCGTACTCAAACAACCCCGAAAGGAGGAGAGGTAATGCCAGCGAAATTGCAAGATACATTGCCCCTGGCGCGCGCATATGCTGTGCGCGAACTGCCCGGATGGTGGGGCAAGAGCCTTGACGTCCCCCCCGGGAAAATCGGTGTGGCCGTTGACGCCCGCGGCCAGGCCCGTACCTGGCCCAAGCCGGGGCGGCATCGGGTCTTGAGCGTGTCGGAACGCCTGCGCGGGCAGGGCATTGGTTTGCGCGCGGGCTGGGTTCCGGCAGAGCCGTTCGAAGCCGCGGTGCAGGTGCCCTATTTGCTCAGCGGCGAAGGCCGTTTGGTCAATCTTTCCCTGGTGGCCCGCGTGCGGGTGAGCGACCCGGTGGCTTTCTTCACGCGTCAGGTAGCGCCTGCGGGTGTTTTGCACCATGTGACGTTGTCTTTGAACGCCGAGGAAGCCCAGGCCGCGCTGAGTGCGGTCACCACGCAATATCTGGCCGACGACCTGGCGCGCGGCGTTCCCGGCGAAGGGCTGCAGGCTGCGCTGGTGCAGCGGTTGCGGCCTTTCCTCGCGACTGAAGGGCTGGCTATCCAGGCCGCGCCGGTGGTCTTTTTCTGGGATCCGGAGAAACGCGCCAGCATCGAAGAAAAAGTCCTGGCGCTGGAAGAGCGGTTGCACAACCTGCAAATCGAAGGCAAGATCGCGGCAGCCGAAGCGCAAGAGCGGCTGGAAGCCTTCCTGCGCGAAATGGAAGCCGACGGCGTGAAGGTGCAGGTGACGCCGCTGGACGCCTCAGAGGCCGCTTCCCCGGAGGAAGCCCAGGATGTGCTTGCCGCGGTGCGGGCGCTCTGGCAGGGAAAGGAAGTGCGGCATCCGTTGCTGAAGCGTTTGTTTGAGCAAAACAAGGAATCCACGCTCCCCGCGCCGCGGCTTTCTCGCTGGTGGTGGGTGCCGCGGACGGCTTTTATCGTGGCTGCGTGGACAATTGCTTTGCTGGTTACGCGTTTGATCTTTTGGTGGCGGGGTAATAATTCCTTTTGGGATTCTTGGGATTTGTTGACGCCATTGTGGGGCTTCGTGCTGGGAGTTACCCTGGAAGGGATCAAGGCGCTTTACGAAAAACGGGAGCGAGCCGAAGAAGCCAACTGGCAAAAATACGGCTATACCCGGGTGGACGACCTGGCCCGGCAGGACCGTGCCCGCGCCGACCGCCTGGTGCGGGAGCAAAGCGCTTCCATGCTGCGCAGCCTGGCCGAGGCGTTGAACGGCTGGCGGTCGCGGGTGTTCCGGCAGGGCAACACCGACCTGGCGCTGCGCCTCAAGACGCTGGAAAAAGAGGCCGAGCATTTGGCCGAAGATGTCTTG
Source organism: Chloroflexota bacterium (assembly GCA_013154225.1). Taxonomy (GTDB): domain Bacteria; phylum Chloroflexota; class Anaerolineae; order Anaerolineales; family DRMV01; genus DRMV01. The sequence goes on along the minus strand of JAADCW010000206.1, from coordinate 2,261 downwards.
CGAAGCGATTTCGGGCGTCCGCCTTACGTTGACCCGAGTTTGCGCATTGGCAAGACCACATGGGACGCCATGCTGGATTATGATGAAGCCCTGCTGGTGGAGTTGCACGAACTCCTGGAATACGTTCGCAATTTGCAATCTCCCGACAAAGCCACGCCCTCACAGGAGAAGGCGCTGGCTTCCCTGGAGCAAAAATTGGCCGATTTTCGTTTGATGTTCTCCCGCCGGAGCGAGGCCCTGCGGCCTCAGCAAGACGGGGAGAAATGACAAATCAGGAGGAATATCATGTTTGGTCGCGGTGAAAAACCCATTACCCGCTGGCGGCGGGACCCTGAAGAATTTGCAGTTCGCATCGAAGTCGAAGATTTGAAAGGCTTGCTCCACCGCGGATTGGTGGTGGAGCCGGGAACCCAGGCGATGATCGTGCAAGACGGTCAGAGCATCGGGGTGGTGCCCCCTGGCCGTTACACCCTGGACGACCTGGGCCAAAGGCTTGGCGATTGGGTGAAAGGCTTGCCGCATCATGCCACCGCGTTGCTGGTGGATACCACCCCCGCGGACTTCGTCTTCCATCTGGGCGGGCGTTTTACCAAAGATCCCTTGCCCATTGGCGTTACCATTCGCCTCTTCGCCTCTGTGGATGATGCCGGGAAATTCCTGGTGAATGTTCTTAAAGGAAAGCAGCGCTTGACCCATGAGGATTTGCGGCAATTCCTTTACCCTGAAGTGGTGCAGGTGGCCGACCGCTGGCTGCGGCAGCGCACATTGCAAGAACTGGTGGACGATCCTCAGGCGCTTCAGGTGCTGGAAATGGCGCTGGAAGAGGCGCTCAAAGACACCTTCCGGGATACCGGCTTGAAGTTCCATCGGGTGCGGGCGGTGGAATTGAACCTGGAGCCTTACGATCAGTTGAAGCAAGCGCGCGGAAAATATACCCTGCTGGCATGGGAAGAAGAGGTCGAGGGCGAAGGCGAGGTGACCATGGCCAAAATCCGCCTCAAACGTCGGCGGACCATGGCCGAGATCCAAAATGAAATTGACCTGCAGGAATTGGTGGAAGAGACCCGCAAGGTTGAACTCCAGGAACGTCGGGTGGAACTCTATCAGCGCATGAGGCAGGCGCTCCTCAGCGACAAAAAGCACGAGGTGCGTTCGGAAGCCGATTTCCAGCGTTTTTTGGACGAGATCGACCGCGAGAAATTGCTGCGCGAAAAAGAGCGCCAGGATTTGCTGCGCACCTGGAAAGAGGAAGCCGAAGATCACGAGATGGCGCGGCGTTTTACGCTGGCAAAACTGGAAGCCGAGCAGCGCTTCGAACTGGAGCGCCTGCGCTTGCAACAGCAATTTGGTCTGGATCAATCCAGGCTGGATGCCGAAATCGCGATGGCGCGCCAGCGCGCGGATTGGGAAATCGAGCAGCGCCGCAAGTTGCTCCTGGCTGAAATCGAAAACGAGCGCGCGCGAATGCGTCTGGCTGAGGAGAGGAAACGCGCCCAATTGGAATTGGCACAACTGGAGCGTCAGAGGGAGCGGGAAGATGATCTGGCCGACGCCATGATGGGGCTGCAAATTCTGGCCAAAACGAAGGAAATCAAGCGTTTGGACGAGGAAGAGCACCGCCGCATTGCCCGCGAAGACGAACTTGCCCGTCAGCGCGCAGCCCTGGAAATGGAGATTCGCCGCTGGGAACTCCGCTTGCAGGAAAAGCAAATGGACCAGCGTTATGAACTGGAGCGCATGGAATATCTGGCGCAGATGGGCACCGAAGCCCTGATTTCCCTTTCTGGCGCAGAGCAGGCGCGGCTGCTGGCCGATTTGAAGAAATCCGAAGCCCTCAAGGGTATGAGTGAAGAGCAGATTCTTGCCATGGCAGCCAAAGACTCGCCGGAAGTGGCGCGGGCGTTCCAGGAACGCTATCGCGCGGCCGCGGAGGGGCAGGCTTCCCAGCGCGAGCGCGAAATGTACGAGCGCCTTTTGACCGAGAAAGATGCCAGCCGCCGCGAGATTGCCGATACCATCCAGCGGAGCCATCAGGACTCGTTGCGGGCTGTGCAGGATATTGCGGAAAAGAGCGTTGACGCCATGCGCGATATCGGTGTAACCCAGGCCCAGCGCCCTGCCGGGCAGCAGCCGATCATCATCACCGGCAGTCAAACGGTCAATGCCGCGAGCGATGACACGTCGGCGGGTGGCAGCGCCGCGTCTTCCAAGAAAGGCAAAAAGAGAATTTGCCCCAAGTGCGGGCGTTTTGTGGATGAAAC
>JAADCW010000141.1 GCA_013154225.1 Chloroflexota bacterium | reverse complement strand
CCTGAGGAAGTCCAACGCTGGCTTGAAGCGCATGGCTATGGCGCGGTCACCCGTGTTCAGCCTGTGGGCGGCGGGTGCATCAACAACGGCGAGCGCTTGCGCACCCACAGCGGTGCGACCTTTTTTCTCAAAACCAACACGGCCGCGCCGCCCGATATGTTTGCCCGAGAAGCCGAGGGGTTAGAAGCCCTGCGGGTACCCGACGGGCCACGGGTGCCGCGGCCGTACCTCTGGGGTGCCGACTTCCTCCTGCTGGAAGACCTCGCGCCCGCCGCGCCGCGAGCAGACTTCTGGGAAACCTTCGGCCAGCGCCTGGCCGCGCTCCACAATCACACCGGGCCGGCCTTTGGCTTTGCCCACGACAATTACATCGGCAGCACGCCCCAACCCAACCCGTGGACCGACGACGGCTACACGTTCTTTGCCGAGCACCGCCTGGGCTTTCAGGCCCGCCTGGCTTTTACGCGCGGCCTGCTTCCTGCAGACGACGTCCGGCGGGTGGAACGCTTGGCAGCGCGGCTTCCTGACCTCATCCCGCCTCAGCCGCCTTCCCTCATCCACGGCGACCTGTGGAGCGGCAACGTCATTGCCGACGCCCAAGGCGAGCCCGCGCTGATTGACCCGGCCGCGCATTACGGCTGGGCTGAGGCCGATTTGGCCATGACCGCGCTGTTTGGCGGCTTCCCAGAACGCTTTTACCGCGCGTATGAAACCGCGCACCCCCTGGAAAGCGGCTATCGCCAGCGCTTTGACCTCTACAACCTCTATCACTTGCTCAATCATCTCAACATGTTTGGCACTGGCTATTTGGGGTCGGTGCAACGCATCCTGCGGCAGTGGGGCAACTGACCGAAACGCTGTGGAGTGGTATAATAGATGTACGCCCGCCCGCGTGCAACGGGCGGGCTGTTTTGTAGTTCCTCCTGCGGATAAACGCGTGATACGGCGATTGTGAAACCAACGCCGTAGCGCATGGGGTATTATCCGCAAAAACGGCTTTGTATTGCCCGTGCATTCCACATTGGGAAGAAAAAGGCTTATGACCATCGGCAACGTGATTCCGGTTGACATCAACGATGAAATGCGCTCCGCGTATCTGGATTACGCGATGAGCGTCATCGTGGCGCGTGCCTTGCCCGACGCCCGCGACGGCCTCAAGCCCGTCCAGCGGCGCATTCTCTACGCGATGCACGACATGGGCTTGCGCGCCAATTCGGCTTACAAGAAATCCGCCCGTATTGTGGGCGAAGTGCTGGGTAAATATCACCCCCACGGCGACCAGGCCGTGTATGACGCGATGGCCCGCATGGCGCAGGATTTTTCCATGCGCTACCCCTTGGTGGATGGGCAGGGTAACTTCGGTAGCATTGACGGCGATTCTCCCGCGGCCATGCGCTACACCGAAGCGCGGCTCAGCCGCATCGCGGAAGAAATGCTGGTGGATATTGACAAAAACACAGTGGACTTTGTGGACAACTTCGACGGTAGTCTGCAGGAACCCACTGTGTTGCCCGCCCGCATCCCCAACCTGCTGGTCAACGGCGCTTCGGGCATTGCGGTGGGCATGGCCACCAACATTCCGCCCCACAACCTCACCGAAATCGTCCAGGCTTTGGTCTATTTGATTGACCACTACGATACGCTGGACGAAGTCGGCGTGGACGACTTGATGCAGTTCGTCAAAGGGCCTGACTTCCCCACAGGCGGCATCATTGTGGGCACAGAAGGCATCCGCCAGGCCTATACCAATGGCCGAGGGCGCATCATCGTGCGCGCCCGTGCTGAAATCGAAGAAATGAAGGGTGGCCGCCACCGCATCGTGATCACCCAGATACCCTACCAGGTCAACAAATCCGCGCTCTTGGCGCGCATTGCCCAACTGGTGCGGGAAGGCCACATTGATGCAATCTCCGACCTGCGGGACGAATCCGACCGCCGCGGCATGAGCATTGTGATCGAACTCAAACGCGGCGCGCAACCCCGCAAGGTGCTCAACCAACTTTACAAGCACACGCCTTTGCAATCCACGTTCAGCGTGCAACTGCTGGCCCTGGTCAACGGCGAACCGCGATTGCTTTCCCTCAAGCGCGCGATGCAGGTTTACATTGAGCATCGCCAGGAAGTCATCCGCCGCCGCAGCGAATACGAACTGGCCAAAGCCAAACAGCGGGCGCATATCCTGGAAGGCTTGCTCCTCGCGCTCGCGCACCTGGACGACATCATCCAGACCATCCGCCAATCGCGCGACGCCGAGCAAGCCCGGGAGCGCCTGATGAGCCGCTTCCGCCTCACCCAGGTGCAGGCACAAGCCATTCTGGACATGCCCCTGCGCCGCCTGGCCGCGCTGGAACGTCAGAAAATCGAAGACGAATACCGCCAACTCAAAGAACGCATCGCGTATCTGGAAGACCTGCTGGCACACCCCAAGAAAATTTTGCACGTCATCAAAGAAGACTTGCTGGACGTGGCGGAAAAATACGGCGACGAGCGGCGCACCCTGATTGCCCGCGATGCCAAAGCCGAAATTCGGGAAGAAGACCTGGTGGCCGACGTGCCCGTGTTGATTACCCTGACCCAACGGGGTTACATCAAACGGATGCCTGCAAGCGCGTTCCGCGCGCAAGGGCGGGGCGGCCGCGGGGTGGCTGGTCACACCACCAAAGACGACGACGAAGTGGTGCTCCTCATCCCCGCCCGCACCCTGCACACCATGCTCTTCTTCACCGACCGCGGCAAGGTTTATTCCACCAAGGTTTACCAAATTCCCGAAGCGCGGCGCACAAGCAAAGGCGTGGCCGTGATCAACCTGCTCCACCTCATGCCTGGCGAGCGGGTGACCGCGGCCATTGCAGTGCCCGATTTTGAACAGGCAGAATACTGCTTCATGGCCACCCGCCAGGGCGTGGTCAAGCGGGTTTCCCTGCAGGAATTTGCCGCGGTGCGCCCCTCGGGGCTGATTGCCATCTCGCTCAAGGATGGCGACGCGCTGGAATGGGCCCGGCTCACCCACGGCGACGACGACATCCTGCTGGTCACCGCGCAAGGGCGGGCTTTACGCTTCAAGGAAGACGAAGTGCGCCCCATGGGGCGGCAAGCCGCGGGCGTCACGGGCATTCGCTTGCGCCCCGGCGACCGGGTGGTCTCGATGGATGTGGTGGAAGACGGCGGGTTCCTGATGGTGGTGACCGAAAAGGGCTATGGCAAGCGCACGCCGTTGAGCGAATACAGCCGCAAGCATCGCGCCACCCAGGGCATCCTCACCCTGGCCGCAGGCGCGATTGAAAAAGTGGGGCCAGTGGTGGCCGCACGGGTGGTGCAGGAAAGCGACCACCTTACCCTGATTTCCGCAGGCGGCATTGTGCTGCGCACACGGGTGGCCGATGTGTCGGTGATGGGGCGCGCAGCCCGCGGCGTGCGCTTGATGCGCCTGCAGGAAGACGACACAGTGGCTTCGGTAGCCCGCCTGCGCAAATAACCTGAGACCGATACACCAAGCCGCGCCCTTGCCTCTGGGCTTTGCCCACAACGCAGGGCGCGGCTTTTCCTTCCCCCAAAAAGCATGGACCTCCTTACACCTCGCGCACTGGCATCTCCCCATCGCCTGGCACTGATTTGGGGCCAGCATACCCTGACGTATCGCAGGTTGGCCGAGCACACAGCCGCGCTGGCTCAGCGGCTGCGCCGGGAAGGCATCACCAAAGGTACCCGGGTTGCGGCCTTGCTTTCCAAAAGCCCCGAGGCCGTGGCGTTGATTCACGCGCTGGCACAACTGGACGCGGTCATTGTGCCCCTCAACCTGCGCCTGACGCCTGGTGAAATGGCCGCGCAAATCGAGCGCAGCCGGGCTACCCACGTGGTAGCCACCGAAGCCGCGGCTGCGCAGGCACGCATGGTCGCTCAGGCGCGCCCCCTGCTGGAAATAACGCCAGCCATCTGGCAGCACACCCTTCCCCTTGCTCCGACCGCGCCACAGCCAGCGCAGTTTGTGGCCCAAACACCCCTGGCCATTCTCTTCACCTCTGGCACCACAGGGCAATCCAAAGCCGCGGTGCTCACTGCAGCCAATTTTTATTGGAGCGCAGTTGGATCAGCCTATCGCCTGGGGGTATTTCCCGAAGACCGCTGGCTCCTTACCCTCCCTTTGTATCACGTCGGCGGCTTGAGCATCCTCTTCCGCAGTGCGCTTTACGGCACCACAGTCGTGCTCCCCGACGCCGCGGCCACCACCTCCTTTGACCCCACAAGGCTATACGAAACCCTTGTGGCGCACAAGGTTACTTTGGTTTCCCTGGTGCCTACCATGCTCCACCGATTGCTCGCGGCTGTGGACGCGCCTCCGCCACCCCACCTGCGCACGGTGCTTTTAGGCGGGGCTGCCACGCCCAACGATCTGCTGCATACCGCGCAGGCGCGCGGCTACCCCGTGGCCCTGACGTACGGCCTCACCGAAGCCACTTCCCAGGTGGCCACGGCCACACCCGCAGAGGTACGCCGCAAACCCGGCAGTGTGGGGCATCCGCTGCTGCTCACCGAGGTGCAGGTGGTGGATGAACACGGCCACCCCATGCCCCCGGGTGCAATTGGCGAAATTGTCGTGCGCGGCCCCACAGTCTTTGCTGGCTACGACCAAGACCCCAAGGCCACCCAAGCCGCCCTGCGCTCAGGCTGGCTCCACACCGGCGACCTGGGGTATCTGGATGCCGATGGGGCGCTATGGATGGTCAACCGCCGCAACGACCTGATCGTCACCGGTGGAGAAAACGTCTATCCGGCAGAAGTCGAAACCGTGCTCCGTCAGCACCCTGCCGTGGCCGATGTGTGCGTGGTAGGCCTCGATGATGCGGAATGGGGGCAACGGGTCGCGGCCGCGGTGGTGCTTCATCCCAACCAGCGCACCACCCCAGCGGCATTGGAAACCCACTGCCGCGAGCATCTGGCCGGCTACAAAATTCCTCGCCTGATCCGCATCGTGCCCGATCTGCCCCGCACCGCCTCGGGGAAGGTCAAACGTGGCGCGGTAAGAAATCTGCTGATGCGAGGGGAGGGGTGAAGGAAGAAGTACGCAATACCATATCCATCCATTCATCAAAAAAGCCACTTCCCTGTAGGCTAAAAAACCCAAAGGGCAGAAAAAGCCCTTTGGGTTTTTGCATCAAATTCAACAGGCATTACGCACTTCGTCCAGCATCGGCTGCTTAGGCTCTCCGCCCCCGCCCGAAAAGCGCTAAAAGTGCTTTTCGCCTCCCTTTTCCTCCCGTAGCAAGAAAGGGACAGACCGAGGAAAAACGAATGCCAAATGCTACCGAATTCTATCCAAAATCAAGGCGTCTAATCACCCTCGTCTTCAGGCGGCGCCAAACACGAATACTGCCAGCCACCCAAATCCATCCCCTTGAAAATCACAGAGAATTTCAACTTCTTCCCTTGGGGGCAAATCGTTTCAGGATCAAAGTCATATTCCACATCAAACACAGCCTTTTGTTTCTTCACAAACGGCCGCCAAGGATCACAAGCGTTGTTGGCAAAACAACTTTCAGTGTACGCCCAGTCATAAACATCCACCAGGTCCTTGACCTGAGTGTCATCTTCCATCAAACCAATGCTCAATTTGCGGTCGTGCGCGGCCTGAGCCAACCAGCGATTGAAGGCCAACTGGTCCTCCGCGGTCAGAGGGAAGCC
>JAADCW010000197.1 GCA_013154225.1 Chloroflexota bacterium | reverse complement strand
TCCCCAACTGGCCTGACCACTTCCTGCGCGATCCCAGCCCCTTCCCCAACGGCGCTTGGGGCGTGCTCAGCGCCATGGGGCTGACGTTCGTGGCCTTTGAAGGCTACGAAATCATCGCCCAAAGCGGCGAGGAACTCAAAGACCCTGGCCGCAACCTGCCCAAAGCCATTTTCTACTCCATTGCCATTGTGGTCGCTATTTACCTGATGGTGGCCTTTGTGGCCGTGGGCGCGCTCACCCATGCAGAAACCGGCGGGCTCCCGGCCTGGCAATATCTGGGCAAGGAAGGCGAGCGCGCCATGATTCGCCTGGCTACCCACATCATGCCTTACGGCACCCTGATCATGATTTTGGGCGGTCTGGCCTCGACCATCTCCGCGCTCAATGCCACGGTCTATTCCAGTTCACGCGTCTCGTTTGCAATGGGGCGCGGGGGCGACTTGCCCGCCCTGTTTGGCAAAGTGCACCCCCGCAACCGCACGCCGCACATGGCCATCCTCTTCAGCGGCCTGCTCATCGGCTTCATGGCTGTGGCTTTACCCGTGGCTGATGTGGCCAGCGGGGCTTCGCTTACTTTCCTGATTCTGTTCCTGCTGACCAACGTCTCCCTCATCCGTCTGCGCAAGACCGAACCCGACCTGGAACGCCCCTTCAAGGTACCGTGGGTGCCCACGTTGCCCATTCTGGCCATCATCGTGCAGGGCTTCCTGGCCATTGACCTGTTGCGCGCCAGCCCCGTGGCCTGGGCGGCAACCATTTTGTGGATTCTCCTGGGGCTTTACCTCTTCCGCCGCTGGGGTGGCCGAGAAGAGGCCCTGCGGGAAGCTGACACCATTTTGCTGGAAGAAACCATCGCAGACCGCCGCTTCTCCATCATGCTGCCCGTGGTAGAGGTCACCGAAGCCCGAGAAATGGCCAAACTCGGCGCTATGCTTTCGTATTATTACGAAGGCGAACTGTTTGCACTGCATGTCATCCGAGTGCCCCACCAACTCAACCTCAGCGATGGGCGGGCTTTTCTCAAACAAGGGCGGCCTCTGCTCGAATCTGTGGTGGAAATCGGCCAGCAGTTTGAAGTGCCTGTGCGCACCCAACTGCGCTTAGGGCGCAAGGTTTCTCGCTCGATCATCACCGCGGCGCAAGAACGCCATGCCGACCTGATGCTCCTCAACTGGCCGGGCTATTCGGAAACCAGCGGCGCCGCCTTTGGAAGCGTGATTGACGACATCTCGGCCAACCCGCCCTGCGATTTGGCCGTGGTGCGGCTGGTCAAGCCGATTACCCCACCCAGGCGCATCCTGGTGCCGGTGGCCGGTGGGCCACACACCCAACTGGCTGTGGAAATCGCGGTGGCCCAGGCCGTTTATACTGCCGAGAAAGTGCTCAAGCCCGACGAACCCCCGCCTCAGGTGGTGGCCTTGCACTTGGTGCCGCGCGATGGCGACCTCAAGGCCGCGGAAGAACGCCAGCGGGCACTCATGGAACAACTGGCCACCATTACCGACTTCCCGGTGGAACTGCGCGTGCTGCCGGGCGACGACGTGGTCAAAGACGTCCTTGCCTATGCGAAAGAACGCCAATTTGAACAAATCGTCATTGGTGCTTCAGAAGAAGGCATCCTGGAACAGGCCATGTTTGGCTCCATTCCCCAACGCATTGCCCAAAACGCGGACGTCAACGTCATCATGGTGAAGAAATACAACCCGCTCAAACATGGCCTGCTCAAACGCCTAAAGTTCAAACGCTAAACACAGCAAGGGCTGGGGTTTGTTGCCCCAGCCCTTTTTTACACCTCAAAGCCTTCCTCATGCCCCAGAGGGCTATTCTTTCAGCGTTTCGCACGCAACGACGCAGCCATTCCTGCACGCGACGCTCGCCAGCACGCGTGTTTTATTTCAGCCGCGCCCAGGTTGCCCAAACAAAACGCCGCGCTGCAAAAACAACAGCGCGGCGTGTTTCGTCACCACAGGGCAATTTTTCGGACAGACATTCAGAACAGCACTGAAGCCAATTCCTGACGATATTGGCGCGTCAAGGGGTGCTCATCGCCCAGCAGTTCGAACAACCCCAGCATAACGTCCTTGGGCAAGCCGTCCCGATAGTGCTTGTCGGCTCGGAGCACCTCCAACAAACCATCCATCGCCGCGGGTAAATTGCCTTGAGCAATCAAGCGCAATGCCCGCAAATAAATGGCTTCCAGCGGCTCCTCGGCAAAATCTGGCTGTTCCGAAGCCCAAACCAACGCCTCAGCCAGAGGTTTGAGACGCATCGCCGCAGGGTATTCGCGGCTGGCCGGAAAGTCCTGCAACAGCCACAGCGCCTCCAGGGCTTTTCCCTGACCTAAAAGGCTCTTGGCCAACCCTAAACGGGCTTCGGGCAAATCGGGCTGCTCTGTGAGAATTTCGCGGTAAACCGCTTCAGCTTCTTCCCAGGCCTGGGTTTCCAGCATTGCCGCGCCCTTTTCCAGCGCCAAACTGGCCGGGTTGGGTGTAAGCCTGGCTATGAAATCCCGCACCCGGGCTTCAGGGGGCGTGCCCTGGAAGCGGTTGACCACCATTCCCCGAGAAAAGGCCATCACAGCAGGCAAGCCGCGCACGCCAAAACGCAGGGCCAAATTGGGGCTTTGGTCCACGTTGACGCGCGCCAAGCGCAGCGCGCCCTGGGTTTCCTGAATCAAGGCTTCCAGCAACTGGCGCAGGGCAAGACAAGGCTTGCACCACGGCGCCCAAAACAACACCACCACGGGCGTGTGCTGCGAATAGGCCAAAACTTCTTCTTCAAAATCCGCTTCGGTCACATCAACGAAATTGAACATGGCATTATCCCACGGCACTTGAACATCGCGCGGCGGGTCGTTACCATTATGACACGCTTGTGTTAGAATTTTATCAAAACTTTGCGTAGGTGTGCGATGGTCTATTGTTACGAATATCCCCGGCCTGCAGTCACTGTGGACGTGGTGGCTTTTACCGTGCGACAGGAACGTCTGCAGGTGCTGTTGGTACAGCGTGAAAGGCCGCCCTTTGCAGGCGCGTGGGCGCTGCCTGGCGGTTTTGTGGGCATGGAAGAGCCCCTGGAAGCCGCCGCGGCCCGGGAACTGGCCGAGGAAACCGGCGTGAGCGATGCATATTTGGAGCAACTTTACACCTACGGCGATCCTGGCCGCGATCCACGCGGGCGGGTCATCACCGTGGCCTATTTTGCGCTCATCCCTGCAGATGCGCCGGTGCGAGCAGAAGGCGGCGACGATGCCGCCCAGGCCCGCTGGTTTCCCGTGGACGACCTGCCGCCCCTGGCTTTCGATCATGCGGACATCGTGACCTACGCGCTGCGGCGTCTGCGCTACAAACTGGAATACACCGCCGTGGGGTTCCAACTTTTGCCAGAAACCTTCACCCTCACCGAACTCCAGCGGGTGTATGAAATCATCCTGGGGGAAAAACTGGACAAACGCAACTTTCGACGGCGTATTTTGCGCGCAGGCGTGATCGAACCCACCCCCTACTTCCGAAGCGGCGAAGGCCGCCCTGCGCGGCTTTATCGCTATCGGGAAGATGCGGTCGCAGAAGTCAAAGCGCGGCGGTTGTTTCCGTAACAGACTATTGGTTCGATGCCTGAGTTCGCGCCTGCAGCCATGCCTTGAGCGATTGCGGCGACTCCCCTGACGGTCGGCCGGCCAAAATCCCCTCTACGCTCAAATCCTCATCCAAATCTGGCCAATGGATTATTGTGCCATCGCCAATAATCTCAAAGTGTGCGCGCTCTTGCGGCGTAGCATACCATAGACGCGGATACCATGCGAGTGGCACGCTAATCACTCGCCCATCCATCAATTCCACAGTAAGTCTTTCGTTGCCGACTTCAACCCTTCTCGCCTGTACTTCTCGAAATTCAATGGCCGAAGAAGGCAAACCATTGCTCCAAGAACTCATCTTGATGCTCCTGTATCAAACGGGCAATCTTATTCAACTCTTTGGGTTTAAAGCCACCAGCCCTTTGCAAAACCACCGGTTCTAACCAAAATTTTGCTACCAACTTGTCGCGTTGAACATGCACATGCGGTGGCTCATTGTAATCAAGGGAAACAAAGAAAAACCGATAAGGGCCTATCCGTTTGATGGTTGGCATAACACACCTATCCATCAAAAATGCCTATAACGCTACAAATATTGTACTGCATTTTTTTATTGTGTACCTTTTCTATGCCCAGCCAACCTCATCATCCACCACCCGCCCCTGCGCCAACGTCACTACACGGCGGGCATATTCCCGCGCCAGGCGCAGGTCGTGAGTGATCATCACGATGGTCACGCCCTGCTGGTTGAGCGCACGCAGGCGGTCCATCAACGCGTATGCCGTATTACGATCTTGCCCAAAGGTGGGCTCATCGAGAATGAGCAGGCGCTGGCCCGCGGCCAGCATGGTGCCCACGCTCAGCCGCCGCTTCTGCCCCTGGCTGAGGGCAAACGGGTTGCGGTCTGCGTGTGCGGTCAGGCGGAAATCGGCCAACAACGCTTCCACCCGCTCCCGCACCCGCGCTTCAGGCCAGCCGCGCACCCGCAGGCTGTAAGCCAATTCGTCCCACACCCGCTCGGTCACAAACTGATGCTCCGGGTTTTGGAACACAAAACCCACCAGATCGGCCTTTTCTCGCGGGGTCAGGTAAGCCAGGGGACGGCCAAACAGACGCACTTCCCCTGCCTGCGGCTTGGGGAGCAAGCCAGCCATGTGCAAAGCCAGGGTGGACTTGCCTGCGCCGTTCTCACCCAGCAAGGCAACAAAATCACCCTGGGGAATCCGCAAATCTATCCCGCGAAGCACAGGCTCGCCACCGGGGTAGGCAAACGTCAGGCCGCGGATGTCCACCGCGGGCGGGTCCGCGATCAGGGGCGGGAAGTCTTCCGGGGCAGGCCGCCGCCCCGCACGTGGGTCAAGTTCGGACGGCACCCAGATGCCGGCGTCCAAAATTTCGGGCAAATGGGCTTGCAATGTGGTTTCCGGCTCGCCCTCGGCCAGCAGGCGGCCATCTTCCCCCAAAAAGAGCACACGATCGGCCAGATGCCAACAGGCATCCAGTTTGTGCTCAATGAGCAAAATGGTGTGCTCGCCCTTGAGGCGCTCCAGGGTGGCGAAGAAGTCCCGGGTGGCCTGGGGGTCGAGGTTGGCGGTGGGTTCGTCGAGAATAAGCACCGGCGTCTGCATGGCCAGCAGTGCAGCCAGGGCGATACGCTGGGCTTCCCCACCTGAAAGGGTCTCCAGCCGCCGATGCAGAAAATCCTCCATGCCCACAGTTGCCAGCGCGGCACGAATGCGTGCGGGCATATCTTCCCGCGGCACGGCCAGGTTTTCCAGGCCAAAGGCCAGTTCGTCTTCCACGGTGAGGGTGGCAAACGCGGCCTCGGGGTCCTGAAAGAGAATGCCCACCCGCGCGGCAATTTGAGCAGGTTCGGCTTCTGCAGGGTTCAGTCCTGCAATGTGAATACCCCCGCTGACATGCGCGTAAATATGGTGAGGAATCAAACCGGTAAGGGCCAACGCGAGGGTGGATTTTCCACCGCCGGAAGGCCCCAACAGCAAGGCAAGTTCGCCCGCGGGCAGGTCGAAGGTGACGTTCTGCACCGCGGGCGCGGGGGTGCGCGGATAACGCACAGTCAAATCGTGGGTAGAAATCACAAAACGCGCCTCAAGAGACTTGTTCCTC
>JAADCW010000034.1 GCA_013154225.1 Chloroflexota bacterium | reverse complement strand
CTGAAGGTGCTTCGCGAACAAGGTTTGGTAATGGCCGAACGCAAAGGGGCGATGGTGGAGTATCGCCTGACCGATGATAGGCTGATCGAAGCCTTGAGCCTCTTGCGTGAGGTGTTGCGTGGCCGCTTTGCCCGTCGCGCCAGCCTGTTGGAAGCGGGTGGCACGCCGGCTGCAGCCCGTTAACCTTAAACCTACCAAGGAGAAGGTTATGAAGCAAAAACCAACTTGGCTGCTGGGCCTCGTGGGCATTCTCCTGGTGGTCATTGTACCTCTCTGGGTATTGTGGCCAAAGCCCAACGCCCCCAAGGATGATCCTTGGGCAAATCTCCCGGAACACGCCCCCCATGTCGATCACTCGGCAATCATTCAGGGGCCTTTTGAAACAGGGCAGGATGTAACCAAGACCTGCCTCTCGTGCCATCCCGATGCCGCAGACGACTACATGCACACATCGCACTGGACTTGGGATAGCGAAAAGGCCTTCAACATTCCGGGGCATGACGAACCGGTCCACTTGGGGAAGATGCACTCCTTCAACAACTTCTGCATCGGCACCCAAGGGAACCAGCGGGTCTGCATGACCTGCCACACTGGCTACGGTTGGACCGAAGAAGCGCCGGCAGACCTTCACAATCCCGACAACATCGACTGCCTGGTGTGCCATGCGGACCCGGCCTTGTATGGCCGTGGCCCTTATGGTGATCCAGCCGAGGGGGTTGATTTGGTGGCGGCGGCAAAGAGCGTCCGCAATCCTACCCGCGACAACTGCTTGAAGTGCCACGCCTACGGCGGCGGTGGTGACAACGTCAAGCACGGTGACATCAGCAGCGCCCTCTATCACCCCAGCCCGGATCTGGACGTCCACATGGGGCGCTACGACTTCCAGTGCACCGACTGCCACCGCACCGACGACCACCACATCAAGGGCAAACTCATCAACCTGAACTACACGGTTGAGCCTGATGAGCAGGTGCAGTGCACCGACTGCCACAGCAACGCGCCGCACCAGGATGAGCGGCTGAACGAGCACGTCCAATCTGTGGCTTGCCAGGCCTGCCACGTGCCCGAAGTGGCCGAAGTGGTGCCCACCAAGATTTATTGGGATTGGTCCACGGCTGGGCAAGACCGGCCCGAAAACCACTTCCACTACCTGAAGATCAAGGGTAGTTTCGTTTACGAAAAGAACTTGATCCCCACGTACGCGTGGTTCAACGGCAATGAATCCGAGCGCTACGTGGAAGGTGATCCCATCAACGAAAATGGCATTACCTACATCAACAAGCCAGCGGGAAGCATTGACGATCCCACCGCGAAGATCTTCCCCTTCAAGATTCACCGCACCATGCAACCTTACGACAAGGTGTATGGCTACCTGCTGGCGCCGCTCACCGCGGGCAAAGATGGCTTCTGGACCAACTTTGATTGGGATCAAGCCTTCCGCCTGGCCGAGCCGCATACCCATTTGAAATACAGTGGCGAGTACGGCTTTACCCAAACCTGGATGTACTGGCCGCTGACGCACATGGTCAAGCCGAAAGAACAGGCTTTGCAGTGCGCTGATTGCCACGGCCCCGATGGCCGCCTGGACTGGCAAGCCTTGGGCTACCCGGGCGATCCGATGGAATGGGGCGGCCGCTTTGACAATAACCAATAACGGGAGTGTAGCCATGCAACGGAAATTGGTCTCCTTGCTGATTTTCACGGCCCTGCTCGCGGTCATGGCGGCCGGCGTCACCCTGGGCGTGCATCAGGTGTTGGCCGAAGAAGGCTCAACCCCTGAAGTGACGCCTTCCCCCATGCACCCGGCGTATGCCCTCTTGGATGCCGACGGCATTCCGGTGATCCACAGTGGGAAACCGGCCGATATGCTGAAAACCTGTGGGCAGTGCCACGATGCCGAATTCATCGCCACCCACGCTACCCACACCAAGGCCGAAGGCATTGCCCGCTACGAAGGCATGACCGAAGCCTGCTTCCTCTGCCACAGCACCCAGCCCAATGGCCTCGCACGCCAATTGGCCTTGGCCGATGGCGAAAAGGAATGGGCCAACACCGCGGTTTTGCTGGGGAGCGGCATTGTGGCAAAGACGGATGACGGCTGGGTTTGGAACCCTGACGCTTTCGGGCCGGACGGCAAACTCAAGCCCGATTACGTCAACATTACCCAGCCCACCAATGCCAACTGCGCCCAATGCCACGGCGTGGTGCATACCGATCTGAAGACCCCGTTGATCATCGTGGATCCCCTCGACCCCGACAACTGGGAAACCCTGACCACTGGGCAGGTGGTTTCGCCTCAGCGCATTTCCGCTTCGGCCATGAACATCGAGGGCAAGGCTGATTTGCAGTATGCCTGGGATGTGCACGCAGAGCGTGGCCTGCAGTGCGTGGACTGCCACAGCAGTGCCAACAACCCCTCTGCTCGGCGGTATGCGGAACTGCCTGACTACCTGACTTACGACCCTCGCCACCCTTCGGTGGGTGAGTACCTTGAAAAACCCGATCATGTGCTGACCCAGGAAAATTGCCAGGCCTGCCATGATCCTGAAGCCAGCCACAAAGACTGGCTGCCCTACCTGGACCTGCACATGTCCAAGGTGGCCTGCGAAACCTGCCACGTGCCCAAACTCTACGCCCCGCCGGTGGAAACTTATGACCGCACTGTGGTCATGCCCGACGGCGTGGTCAACAAGGCGGTGTTGCGTGGCATGGCGCCGGTGGAAAAGACCCCGCCCGATGCGCCTGAGGTGGAACCCATCACGGTTTCGCAACTCATCACGGGCTATCAGCCGGTTTTGCTGAAGAACAAAGACGGCAAACTTGCACCCTATAATATGGTTACCACCTACGAATGGGTGTATGAGAAAGACGGCAAAACCGTGCTCGTGAGCGATGAGGACTTGGAAAAGGCCTGGATGCCTGACGGCAAGACCTACGCCGCAGACATTGTGGCGGCCTTCGACGCCAACGGCGATGGCAAACTCAGCATTGATGAATTGAGCCTGGACACCCAAGACAAGGTTGACCTGATTGCCAAGCGCCTGAGCGATTTGGGCCTCAAGAACGCGCACATCGTGGGCAACGTGGTGCCTTACGCCATCCATCACAGCGTGGTGCAAAGCGACTACGCCATCCAGGACTGCCGCGCCTGCCACGGCCCCGATTCTCGGGTGGGTAAGGCCATCGAGCTTTCGCCCTTCGCCCCCGCGGGCGTCACGCCTGAAGTGGACACCACCGACATTGCAGACCACGGGCAGGTAGTCAACGAAAGCGGCGTGCTTTACTACCAGCCCGAACAAAACGAAGCCCTCTACGTGGCTGGGCATAGCAAAGTGCGCTGGATTGACCTGCTGGGCATCTTGGCCTTTGTCGGTACCCTGCTGGGCGTGTTGGCCCACGGTGGCGCTCGGGTGTACTTTGCCAAGAAACTGGGCTACAAGCATCATCACGGCCCCACCAAGCGCGAATACCTCTACACCGGTGCCGAGCGCTTCTGGCACTGGTTGCAAGCCGTGTCTATCGTGGGCTTGCTATTTACAGGTTTGATCATCCATAACCCTGATTTGTTTGGTGGTTTCTCGTTCCGCAGGGTGGTATTTGTTCACACCGTGTTGGGATGGATTTTTGCCATCAACTTCATCTTCGCGGCCTACTACCACCTCTCCACGGGCTACATCAAGCAATATCTCCCCAAACCGCAGGGCTTGTTCAACCGTGTGATTTTGCAGGCTAAATTCTACGCAGAAGGCATCTTCAAGGGTGAACCGCATCCCTTCAAGAAGACCTTCTGGGACAAGCTCAACCCTATGCAGCGGTTGGCTTACTTTAGCCTGTTATTTGGCATGTTGCCCATCCAGTTGATAACGGGTCTGTGGCTTTGGGCTGCCCGCATTTGGCCGCAACTTGCCACTCTGTTTGGCGATGCGACCATGACGTGGGTCGCGGCCATCCACACCCTGGACGCCTGGATGATCGGCACCTTTGTTGTCGCCCACATCTATCTGACCACGACCGGTGAAACGCCCTTTGCTTACATTGAAGCCATGATCACCGGCTGGGAAGATGTCGAGGTGGACGAAGAGGGCGAAGCCGCCAAGGCGGCCTGAGCACCCCAAAGGAGCGTTTACGATGGCTGAGAAAAAGTCGTGGTATCAGAAAATTATCGAACGCCCTGAAAAGCCCTACGCGAACCCCTATGCGGGTGGCGTGCTCTTGGGCGTGGCGCTGTTCCTCTCCTTGTTGCTGACGGGGAATGGCTTGGGCGCTTCGGCCATGTTCGCCCGCTTGAACGGCTTTTTGGTGGACTTGGTGGCGCCTTCCCATGTGGATCGGGTGCCCCAGT
This sequence comes from Chloroflexota bacterium, assembly GCA_013154225.1. Taxonomy (GTDB): domain Bacteria; phylum Chloroflexota; class Anaerolineae; order Anaerolineales; family DRMV01; genus DRMV01. Next base: position 1,603 of record JAADCW010000034.1, on the reverse strand, counting down.
TGCTGAAAATCGCGGGCGGAAACCGCAACCCCCTGGATAACTGGGTGACGTTTGAAATCATTGGGGTGATTTTGGGCGCCTTCACGGCTGGCGTGCTTCGTGGTCACGTGCGCCCTGAGACGACCAAAGGCCCCAAAGTGTCTGAGCGCACTCGCTGGATCATGGCCTTCTTCGGCGGGATGATCTTCGTTTACGGCGCTCGGATGGCCCGTGGTTGTACATCCGGGCAGGTCTTGTCCGGCGGTGCGACCCTTTCCGCAGGAAGCTGGGTCATCGCGATGGTGATGTTCATCGTTGCCTACGTGGTGGCTTTCCTGCTGCGGAAGATGTGGAACTGAGGAGGACGCGACATGTTTCCCCTTGCATCTATCGACGTCCTGGGCAAAGTCGGCGTATATGTGGTCGAAATCTTCATCGGCTTCCTCTTTGGGTACGCGCTGGAGATTTCGGGCTTCAACAACGCTTATCTGTTGACCGGGCAGTTTTACTTCCGCAATGGCCGGGTGATCAAAACCCTGTTTACGGCCATCATCGTGGGTATGGTGCTGATTTTCGGCGCAGTTGCCCTGGGCATCCTGGACTATGACCTCATCTGGGTGGATCCTACCCACTTGTGGCCGGGCGTTTTGGGCGCGGCTATCATGGGCGTGGGGTTCGTGATTGGCGGTTACTGTCCAGGTACTTCCGTGGTTTCTTCGGTGACCCTGAAGAAAGACGGGATGTTTTATATCCTGGGCGGTCTGGTTGGCGCCTTCCTCTTCAGCGAAACCGAACCCCTGTTCCACTACTTCTACAACAACACCACCAACTATGGCCGTGTCACTTTGATGGATGTCTTCCACACCAACGCGGGTGTGGTGGTCGTGGCCATCGTGATCATGGCCCTGCTGCTCTTCTGGCTGAACGAAGTGCTGGTCAAGCGCTTTGGGCGGGAAGACAGCGCCCCCCATCCGTTGCCCAAGCAGTGGCCCATTGGCGCGGCCGCGATTCTGGCCCTGGCCTTTGGTGTGTGGGCGGTTCAGCCTTCCCTGGCGCAGATGTGGACGCGGGTGGCGCCTGAGAAAGCTCCCTTGTTGGAACAGTATCAAGTGCAGATTCATCCCGGCGAACTGGTCAAGACCATGAACGACCACACCATCAACACCGTGATCATTGACGTGCGGGATGATTACAGTTACAACCTCTTCCACTTGAAGTGGACGCGCCACATCCCGTTGAGCCAGTTCCCCGAGGCCTTGCCTGAATTGAAGAAGGAAGCCAAGGAAGTGCCTCTGACGGTGTTTGTGTTGGTGAGCGATGATGAGGGCGAAGCCACGGCCGCGTGGAAGATGATGGCCGCGACCAAGATCCCCAACATCTACATCCTCAGCGGCGGTATGAATGAATGGATCACCATTTTCGGCGAGGAAGATATGGCCGAAGGGTTGATCTTTGAAGGTGCAACTTCGTTGGACAACGTGGAAGCCCTCAACTTCTACTTTGCTGGCGCTTTGGGCGATCGCTATCGTGCTTCGGACCTGAACAGCGACGAGTTTGCTGAAGAATGGCTCGAAACCCTCAAGTTCACGCCCAAGATCAAACTGCAGCGTCAGCAAGGGCCTGT
>JAADCW010000112.1 GCA_013154225.1 Chloroflexota bacterium | reverse complement strand
TGCCCGTGAAGAGGGTATTCCCCTGCGGGTGGTGGAGGGCTTGAGTTTTCTGGAGCCCACTTTTCGGGCCCTGGGGCAGGACGCGTTCCCCCAAACCGCGCTGGCCGACGCGCTGGAACTGGCCGCATTGCATGTGCCGCCGTTCCCGCCTGCCGCGCCCGCCCTGGTGGCGCAACTTTACGACCGCACAGTGGCCTCGGAGGTCAAACTGACCCTGATGGCTGTGTATCCTGATGAGCACCAGGTCGCACTGGTGCATGCCGCGGGTACACCCGATGAGGTCGTGCGTTGGATGCCCCTTTACGAAATTGACCGCGATCCCGACATCGGCCTGCTTACCAGCCTTTACATCCCCGCGCTTTCGCCTGATGCCTCCTTCGAGGCGTTTCAGGAAGTGGTCGCCCGTTTGCGCGCGCCCGATGGTTGTCCCTGGGACCGCAAGCAGACGCACCATTCCCTGCGAAAATATCTGCTGGAAGAAACCTACGAGGTTTTGGAAGCCATTGACGCGGAAGATTGGGATGCTCTGGCCGAAGAATTGGGCGACGTGCTGTTGCAGGTGTTGCTCCACGCCCAGATCGCCTTTGAAGAAGGCGAATTTACCATGACCGAGGTGCTTCAGCGCATTCACCGCAAGATGGTGCGGCGACATCCCCACGTGTTTGGGGATGTGCAAGTCGCGGACGCGGACGAGGTGGTGCGCAATTGGGAAGCCATCAAAGCCCAGGAAAAAGGCCATGCCGCGCCCAAGGGTGTGTTGGATGGCATCACCAAGGGGCTGCCTGCGCTGATGGAAGCGGAAGAAATCCAAAAGAAAGTGGTCAAGGTGGGGTTTGATTGGCCCGATATTCAGGGTGTGTGGGATAAATTGGCTGAAGAATTGGAGGAAGTGCGGCAGGCCCAGACCCCCGAAGAAAAGGCCGCGGAAATTGGCGATGTGCTTTTCGTGGTGGTCAACCTGGCCCGTTGGCTGGGTGTGAACGCGGAACTGGCTCTGCGAGAAGCCAATGCCCGTTTCCGCCGAAGGTTTGCCGCCATTGAGCGCGCGGCGCGTGAGCAAGGGCGGCCTGTGGATGCCCTGACGTTGGACGAAATGGAGGCTGTTTGGCAGCAGGCCAAGCAGGAGGAAAACCCGGATTCGGGTGTGTAGCCTCCACCGATGGGCGCCGATGGGCGCCGATGGGCGCCGAAGGGAAAAGAGAACGCCGATCGACGCAGATGATAGCAGATGTACGCAGATGGCGTGATGAAGGTGTAGGGGCGAGGCGCTTTGCCTCGCCCTGTTTTTATCCACCGATGGACACGATGGGCGCGAAGGGAGAAGAGAACGCCGATTGACGCGGATGATGGCAGATGTACGCAGATGGCGTGAGGAAAGTGTAGGGGCGAGGCGTTTTGCCTCGCCCTGTTTTTGTCCACCGATGGACACCGATGGGCGCCGAAGGGAAAAGAGAACGCCGATCGACGCAGATGATAGCAGATGTACGCAGATGGCGTGAGGAAAGTGTAGGGGCGCGGCGTTTTGCCTCGCCCTGTTTTTGTCCACCGATGGACACCGATCATGCGCCAGTTTTTAAAGAGCCCCACCCCCGCAAAGCCTGCGCGGGGGTGGGTGTTTTTGCGGTGTTGGTTGGCCAATTACGGCGTGGGGGTGGGTGTCACCAGGTTGACTGGCACGATGAGGATTTGCCCGGCATAGATCGGGTCGGTGGGGCTTTCCAGCGCATCGTTGGCTTCGACAATGGCATCTACCGTGCTGTTGAACTTCGCGGCAATGGCTTGCAAGGTGTCACCCGGAAGCACAAAGTATTGGATCTCGTAGCCCTTGGGCATAAAAGTCGGCAATGGCGTGGGCGTAGGCCGTTTGGTGCTCGGTGCGGGGATGAGAATGGTCTGCCCCACGTAGAGCGGCGTTTCGTTGTTCATGTTGTTGATGAGCATCAAGGTGATGAGATCCACCTTGAATTTTTCTGCAATGGTGTAGAGGCTGTCGCCTTCTTCCACCGTGTATTCAAACGGCTCTGAAGGCGTGGGCGACGGCGTAGGTGTGGCCGTGGGGGTGATGGTCGGCGTTGCCGTGGGGCTGGGGGTAATGGTTGCCGTCGGCGTAGGCGTGTCAGTGATTGTGGGTGTGGCCGTGGGCTTGGTGAGCAAGGGGATGCTTTGGCCTTCGTTCATAAAGGCAAACACCAATACCACGCCAACGACGATGAAAACCACCGACAGCGCGCCTAACAAAAATGGAAGCCATGCCTGCATGGCTGATTGTTCGCCTTCTTCCTTCTTGGCCTGGGCCGCGTTTTCAGTCGGGGGTGGTGTTTGCCCTGGGGGCGGCATGGCCTGGGGTTCTTGCGGGGTGGGTGTTTCTTGGGTTTCTTCGCTCATAACACACCTCGTTGGTGAGAAATGCCAAAAGTGGTCAATTAAAGCGTATTCTACCGCGCTTTGAGACTTTTTGCTTAGCAGGATGTTTTCATTATACCCTTCACTGGTTGAGATAAGTCCCTCCCTTTTACTGCTCGTTGTGGTATAACAAAGGGCAGTATCCGCCGCGTTAGGCGCTGTGCGGGAAATCTTTTTTCAAAGGTTGCTATGACCCTGCTCTCTGCGCCCTCTTCAGGGCACCGTTCTCCCATTTTGGTCACCGGCGCTCATCGAGCGGGCACAACGTGGGTGGGGCGCACGTTGACGGCCAGCGGTGAGGCAGTGTATATCAATGAGCCTTTGAGCCGCATCCATCGTCCGGGGGTGTTTGGGGCTGACGTGCCGCAGTGGTATTTTTACGTCTGCGAGGAAAACGAAGCCCCCTTCCTGGAGGCTTTTCAGCAGACGCTGGCCTTTCGTTATGGTTGGGGGCGTGAGTTGCAGGCTGTGCGTTCCCTGCGGGATGTGGCTCGGATGGGGCGCGATGGCTTTCGTTTTCTCAAGGCGCGTGTGATGCGTCAGCGCCCTTTGCTCAAGGACCCTTTTGCCGTGTTTTCCCTGCCGTGGTTTGTGGAGCGTTTGAACGCGCAGGCTGTGGTGGTGGTGCGTCATCCGGCTGCGGTGGTGAGCAGTTGGCTGCGTTTGGGATGGGTTGTGCCGCCCCATGCGTTGCTTCGGCAGCCTTTGTTGTTGGCTCAGGTGCTTATGCCCGATGAGGTGGCCGCTTTAGAGGAAGCCCGTTCCGCAGAGCCGTTGGTGCAAGCGGCTTTGTTGTGGCGCATTATCTATCGGGTGGTGGCAGGCTATCGGGCGCAGGAGCAGGCCCTGGTAGTGCGGCACGAAGATTTGGCCCTTGCCCCTGTTGAGGGATTTCGCACTTTGTACGCGGCATTGGGCTTGCATTTCCGCCCCAGGGTGCAGCGTCTGATCGAGAAAACCACCGCTGGCAAAGATGGTGAGACCGATCCAAAACATCCACACAGGGTACAATTGAACAGCAAGGCCGTGGCGCGTGTTTGGCGTCAGCGGCTGAGTCCCGAGCAGATTGCGCGTATTCGGGAATTGACCGAACCTGTAGCATCGCAGTTTTATTCTGAGGCTGATTGGGCGTGATTGCCCGGCGTGCGTGAGGAGGCACAATGACACACCGTTGGCGAGAACTCCTGTTTCGTCCCCCATCATTGGACGACATCATTACCGTATTGCGGGCTTGGCGATGGTGGGTGCTCATGGGCGTTTTGGGCGCGTTGTTGGGCGCGGCGGCCTTTTGGGTCGCACCGTCGCCCTACCGTGCCAGGGCTGAGGTTGTGGTGGACTACAACCTGGAACAGGCCGTTCCGATGGGTACCGACCGGCAGTTGTTTTACTTCCTGGGCCGCGAAAACAAAAAATTGCGCGATTTGGCTTTTAGCGACGCGGTGTTCCAGCGGATGGCTGAGAAATTAGGTCAACCGGTGGATCCAGCATGGCGCACGGGCACGCTGTTGTTGCGGGAAGAGAAGGATGGCGCGTGGCATTTTTGGGCTGAAGCAGAAAGCTCTCAAGAGGCGCAGGCGCTGGCCGCGGCGTGGGCTGAGGCATTTGTGGAAGTGACGCGTGAAAAGGTCAGCGTGGCCCGCCGCATTCAAAGCCTGTGGGCTGGCATTTACGCTCTGCGTGATCAGCAAGCCGCGCTGGATAACGGCTGTGCCATCGCGGCCAAGGCTCTGGAAGTGCTGCCCCAGTGGGCAGAGCCGCAGACGCCCTGGGAAGCCTGGCGTGTGGAAGAGGTGTTGGCCTGGCTCGACCAAAGCGGTATGCCGCTGCCCCTGACCCCTGAAGGGACTTTGGGCCCCGATGCCATCCAGGCCGCGCAGGCCGTTGCTCAAGACCGGTTGGCGCAGTGTGAAGCAGTGAAGCCCCAGTTGGAACAGCAGGAACAGGCGTTGCAGGAGCAACTGGATGCTTTGGTTCCCCAAAGCGGCGGCCTTTCTCCGCGCACGGAAGTGGTGCTTTCGCAAACGCAGGATCTGCCCGTGCAGCGGGTGGCTTCACGCACGGCCTTTATTTTGGCCGGCGCGTTGATGGGCGTGTTGGTAGCGTTTTTGCTCGGCCTGTTTTGGGGAGGGCGGCACCATGCGTAAACCCTCGTTGCGCACCGTGGCGCGCTGGCTTTGGGCTTTGGTGATGCTTTCTTTGCCCATCACCAGTTTTCGCTACTACCCTCATATTTTTGGCACAACCCAGGTCAAGCCGTTGGCATTTTTGCCTTTGGCGGCCTATTTGCCTGTGGGGCTGTGGCTGGCCTGGAAAGAGCGTCGTTGGCGGTGGTTGGGCGCGTTGGTGCCCTTGGTGGCTTTTGGCCTGGCCGCGCTGCTGAGCACCATATGGGGATGGTTGCATTCGCCTTTGCCGTTGTTTGGGATTGGTTATTTGGGGCGTACCCTGCGGGCGTGGATCAGTTTTGGGGTAGGGTTGAGCTTCTTGTTGGGCGCGCTTTTGGCCCATCAGAGCGAGGAAGATATCCGCTGGAGCCTGCGCTGGTTGTATGTGGGGTTCCTGGGGGTGGCGCTGTGGGGTTCGTTGCAGATTGTGGCGATCAAGTTTTACAAACCCCTTTGGCCTTTGCTCAACAAGGTGCAAAAGATGTTTTCCATCCAGGGCATGATGCCGCGGCGCATTTCTGGGATGGCTTATGAGCCTTCCTGGTTTGCCGACCAGTTGGTGAGTTTGTATTTGCCGTGGCTGGTGGCTGCGCTGTTGAGCGGGTATGCCCTGTTTCGGCGATGGTGGTGGACCGCGGTGCTGTTGGCGTGGGCAGGGGTGCTGTTGGTGTTTACGTATTCCCGCAGTGGGGTGCTGGTGGCTGTGGGCGCGGCCGCGGCTGTGGTGGTGTTGGGCGCGCTGCGATGGGGCGGCCAGCGCCTACGCGCGGAAACGTTGGCCCGAGCCTGGCGGCGTAGTTTGGCCGCGGTGGCTGTGGCAGTGCTCTTGGTGCTGGTTGGGGGCGCGGTGCTGATGCAAAATGAATATTTTGCCAGCCTCTTCCAGCGCAAGCCCGGCCAAAGTTGGGTGGACTATTTTGTGGGCGCACGCAGTGGCGCTCGTTTGGCTTATGCGTGGGCCGCGATGTCCTCGTTTGACCGTTCACCCTGGTTGGGGGTTGGGCTTGGCGCCAGCGGCTTCAACCTTTATGGCGATTTGCCCGAATGGTCGGCAACCTTGCCGGAAATCGCGCGCTACACCAGCCCCTATTATCATGTGTTCCCCAATCCCAAAAACATGTACGTTCGCCTTTTGGCCGAAACAGGTATTTTGGGGTTCATGACGTTTTTGGCTTTTGTGCTTTATATGCTAGGGCAGGCCCTGGCCTGGTGGCGGGAAGAAACACCCTATGCGCGCTTTATGGGCATGGCGGGCGTGTGGATTTTGGCGGCCGTTGCCCTGCGGTGGTTTACGCAAGATTCCCTGGCGATGCCTAATGTGTGGCTGGGGTTGGGTATGATGCTGGGGCCAATGGTGCAGCGCATACGGCCTCGAGACAACGCGTCGTGAGTTTTGCTTTCTGGTAGCACGTTGCTTTGTCGGTTGAGTTTTTCGTTTCCAGGGGGAATTTCATCCAAATTTCTACTGCCGCGCGGGTTGGGAGCACTGACCCGTGGCAACATGGGTATATGAGCACAGTGCCCCTGTGATGCCTAAATGTTTACCCCAAATTTTTATGGATATCGTTACCAACGATCACGCCCCAGGAAAGGCCCCTCGCCCGGAGGAAGGGGCGGGACGTGCGATTTTGCTCGCGTGCAAGGCGACTCGCAACACCCTCCATGCTTTTTCAGACAGGTGCTAAACTTTGCATTTTGGTAAAACGTTGCAATTTGGAAATGCTTTTCACACGAAACTTTTATGTAACAAGAAAAGTGGTTTCATTATAATCTCGTTCAGAACGCCTTAAGATTCGTGTATTCAATCGTTTTCTTAAAGGCTTCGTCCCCTTGCTTACTGTATCTTTTCCGTCGGAGGTCTCCTATGCATCGCAAGTCGCGCGTCATCTTCCTGGTTGTTGTTCTGGCTTTGTTGGCCGTGTTGGCCTATGGTTTTGCGGCCCAGAATACCGTAGATAGCTCCTATGCTGGTGATGGCTGGGCTGGTGTCAGTGGCTACTACGTCAAGAACATTCATTACACCCTGGATAGCGCTGATCCTGGCCTGGTCAGCAGTGTTTCGTTCTCTTTGCAGGACAGCAATGGCAACGACCTGACCGCCAACTCGGTGTATGCCGCTGTGGCTGACGACAATGGCGGCACGCCGGGCACGTGGTCCTGGTCGGATGCCTGCACCCAGGATGCAACCACGCTGGTTTGGTCCTGCTCGTGGACAACCGAGCCGGCCGTGGAAAGCATCTACTACTTCCGGGTATCCGCCGGGCAGTAGCAAGCCCGAGAGCATCGACGCACACATCGACGGCGGACTGAAAAAGGCGCGGCGGAAGCCGCGCCTTGCTTTGTGTAGGTGACCTATGGGTTGGAAGAGCCGTTTACGGTGGCTGGTAGTGCTGGTGCTGTTGGGCATTGCTGGGGTGCTGTTTGCCCCTGCTCGCCTGGGCGGCGATATGTACTACGTCATGCTCACCGGCCCCAGCATGGAGCCCAACTTCCATTTGGGCGATTTGGTGTTGGTGCGCCGTGCGGCTTATTACCAACCCGGCGATATTGTGCTTTATCGTCATCCGGATATTGGCTACGTCTTCCATCGCATTGTGGGCTTTGATCTTCAGGGCCGTTATCGCCTGCAGGGCGACAACAACACTTGGGAAGATCCTTATCACCCCACGCGAGACGAAATTTTAGGCAAATTCGTACTGCGGATTCCCAAAGCAGGCAAAGTGCTGCAGGCTGCGCGTCAGCCCTGGGTAATTGCCCTTTTGGTAGTGTTGTTAGGTTGGCTGCTTCTTACCGTGCCGGAAGACGCGGAACAGGACGAATCGGGAAGGTTTCCCATGTTTCAGAATGAATCACTCAAAGATTGGCTGTTGATTTGGGCTGTGTTTTTGCTGGCCGCATTGGTGTTGGGCGTCATGGCTTTCACCCATCCGCAAACTGTGCAGGTGCAGGAGCCAATTCCCTATCGCCAGATTGTGGATTTTGCCTACACAGCCCAGGCGCCAGAAGGACTTTACGACCAGCCCCAGGTGCAGCCTGGTGAGCCCATTTTTACGGAACTGACGGGTACACTGACGGTTTCAGCGCAGTATGGTTGGGCCGCGGACGCGCCCTATCACGTTCAGGGCACGTATCAAATGCTTGCACGCATCAGTGATAACACTGGCTGGAAGCGTACAGTGCCACTGACGCCGGTTACCTCTTTTGAGCAGGGCTTTTCTGTGCAAAGCGTGGTGGATTTGCAAACCCTGGAGGCGTTTGTGAAAACTTTGGAAGAGGCTACCGGCATTCGGCGGAGCACTTACACCCTCTCGGTGGTCGTGCATGTGGACGCCCAAGGCACGGTGGGCGGGTTCCCAGTGCATGTGGTATCGGAACCCGCGCTCAACTTCCAATGGGATGGGCGTGCCCTGGTGCTTTTGGCGCCGGGAAATGGGCCAGGCAAACCCGCGGCAGACCCCTTCCATTGGGTGCAGGAAGGCGTGGTCGTGCGGGAGACCACCCGTGTCAACCGGCTGACCATTTTGGGCATGGAAGTGCCCGTGCCTTTGGCGCGGCAGGTGTCTGTGGCTGTGGGTGGTTTGGCTTTGGTGCTTTTGTTGGTTACCTGGCGCAAGGCCGAAAGCCGCGCGGCCGTAGATCCGGTAGCCCGTTTGCAGTGGGCGTTTGATGTCGCGGTGGTGCCCGTGGAAGACGTTCCCCCCTTTGATCAGCCCCTGGTGCCGGTGGCCTCATTGGATGACTTAGGGAAACTGGCCGCGCTGAGGCATTTGCCGGTGTTCGTGTGGCACGAACATGGCCAGCAAAGGCTGTGGGTGCAGACCCCAGAGGCGGTGTACCATTACGAAACCGGCGTGCTGACGCCTACCTGGCTCCGCCCGAGCCTCACCCTGCCCCCGAAGCGCATTTTGCCCCGCCGGGCCGCGGCTGCCCTGCCGTGCGAGCGTTTGCTGGAAGGCTGGGCACAGGCGGTAGATGCGCAAAGCGTGGGCGATCCCGCGCATTCTCGGCGGGTTGCGGCTTTGGCCGTGGCATTGGGTCGTTTGATGGGCTTGTCGGAAGCATCTTTGGCCGATTTGCGTCGGGCCGCGTTGATTCACGGCCTGGGGCTGATGAGCCTGCCGCCCGAAATTGCCCGAAAGCCCGAAACCCTCAGCGAAGAGGAGCGCGAGCGTTTGCAAGCCCATGTGCGGTATCTGGAAACCCGCCTGGGAACTTTGGACGACCTGCGCCCTGCGCTTCGTATAGCCTATTATCACCATGAGCGCTGGGATGGCAGTGGTTACCCTGAAGGCTTGAGCGGTGAGGAAATTCCCCTGGAAGCGCGTATTTTGGCCGTGGCCGATGTTTGGGATTCTTTGCGTCATCCCCGGCCCTACCGCTCGGCCTGGCCTTTTGAAACCGTGCGGCAGTTTATGCAGCAAAAGGCGGGCATGTGGTTTGACCCCCAGGTGGTGGACGCCCTTCTGACGTTGTTGAAGGATGAGCGTGACGAACAGCGCCTTTGGCGACCGGTGGAAACGGAGGTGCCCGATGAGGAGTTGGCGTCGTTGGAGGCGTAAAGCCCGCTTGTGGGTGGTGCTGGCGTTGGTGGGGTTGTTGGCTGTGAGTGTGACGGCTTACAGTGCGCGCAACAGTGTGCCCCCCACGCGTTTGGAAGATCAAGTGCAAAGCGTTTCTTTGCAGCAGTTTGTGCCCCCGGAATGCGCGGGCATTACCATTGAAAATATCATTGTGGTCACGGGCGGTGGCCGCCGATGGGTGTATGGCACAGATGGCAACGATTTGATTTTGGGCAACGATCGGGTCAACCGCATTGATGGCCAGGGTGGGAACGACTGCATTGTGGCAGGCGCAGGTAATGAAGGTTGGTGGTGGTGGGGCATTTTCCCCGTATCGCCTTATCTTTTGGGCGGCGATGGTAACGATGTGATTTTGGGCGGTTCGGGAAACGACATTATCGTCGGTGGTACTGGGCGCGATACCATTTACGGCGGCCCGGGCACTGATTCCTGCGATGGGGAAGTCACCTATGAATGCGAATGGTGATTGATGTTCGGGCAAAAGTTGGGCAGGGCATTTTGACGTCAGTTTGTAAGCCAACAATGGGAATAAGGGTCCGTACTTATCCCGCCGCCGAGCCCGAACGGGCCGAAGCATTTGTGCTGAGTGAAGCCGAAGCACCGTGGGAATGCATGAGGGCAAGGCAAGGATTACGCTCAAGCATCAAAAGGTGACGCTTGACACCCACGCTGCTTACCGTTATAGTTAGGCCGCCACAATCCATTTGTGGCGGCCTGATTGTTCCTGAAGGTATGACGAGGAGCCGTGCATGAGCGAGGAAACCGCATCCCGCAAGCCCTACACCGTGACGGTTGTGGTGCCTGCATATAACGAAAAGCAGACCATTCGCGAAATTTTGCAGCACGTGGCCGCAACCGGCGTGCCCGATGAAATCATCGTGGTGGATGACGGTTCCACGGATGGCACCCGTGAGATTTTGGCCGCGTTGGAAGCAGAAGGGGAAATTCCCAACCTCAAAGTGTTTTATCACGAGCGCAACCAGGGCAAAGGCGCGGCCTTGCGCACAGGCTTCCAGCACGCAACGGGCGATGTGATTATCATTCAAGACGCGGATTTGGAATACGACCCTCGCCACTATCCTCAGTTGCTTCAGCCCATCGAAGAGGGCCTGGCTGATGTAGTCTATGGCTCTCGGTTCCTGGGCGCGCCGCGGCGTCCCATCCTGTTTTGGAACATGGTGGCCAACAAAATCCTCACCCTTATCACCAACGTGCTTTACAACACCATCCTTTCGGATATGGAAACAGGCTACAAGGTCTTCAAGCGGGAAGTGGTTACCGAAATGCCGTTGCACGCGCGCAGTTTTGATTTTGAGCCCGAGTTTACCGCCAAGGTGCTCAAACGGGGGTATCGCATTTTTGAAGTGCCTATTGCCTTCAACCCGCGAGATTACACCGAAGGGAAGAAAATCAAAGCCAAAGATGGCTTGATCGCCCTTTGGACTTTGATCAAATACCGATTCGTTGATTGAACCTCATGGCTTGGGTATGGTTTTTTGATTTGGATGGCACCCTTTACACAGACCGCACGGGTTTGTGGCCAGCCATTAGTGAGCGCATTACCCTTTATCTCCAAAAGTTCCTGAATTTGACGCGTGAAGAAGCCCTGACCCTGCGCAAACAGTTGATGGCAACCTATGGCACCACCCTGCGCGGCTTGCAGGCTTTGTATCCCTCAACCGATGCCGCAGCCTACTTCGCGTTTGTCCATGATCTGCCTTTGGAAGATTACATTGGCCCTGATGCCCGTTTGGCCGAAACGTTGGCTGCGTTACCAGGAACGAAGTGGGTGTTCACCAACGCAGACGCGGCCCACGCGCAAAGGGTTTTGCGCCTGCTGGGCGTGGAAGATGCCTTCACGGGCGTGATTGACCTTTTTGCCATCCAAGGCGTTCCCAAACCTTTGCCCGAAGCCTATCAGCGGGCATTGGCGCTGGCTGGTCACCCGCGGCCAGAGCAAAGCATCTTGGTGGATGACCAACGCCGCAACCTGCTTCCCGCGAAAGCGCTGGGGATGTATGCCATTTGGGTTACCCCTGAGGCCGAAGCAGATGACGCGGTGGACGCGGTGATTCCCGATGTGTATCATTTGCCTGAGGCATGGACGCGTCTGGTGTCTCAGGCTGGCGTGAGCAAGGAGGAACGGACATGCTGAAAGCATTGTTGTGGGGGCTGGTGGCCTTTATAGGGATTGCCCTGGCCACGGGGTTGGTGGCTTACTTCCTGTATCACCATCATCGGGTCACGCATTTTCAAATTCGGGTGTTTCGGAAGGTGCTCCAGCGGGCGCGGTCGCCGTGGGCGCATGAAGATGCCGCGTGGGAGCGGCTTTCTCAAGCCGTGGCCCATATTCCCGAAGATTTACGGCCGAGCAGTGAGGATGTTCACGAAGAGCCGCCACAAACGCCTGGAGTATCTTGAAAATGGGCAGGATGTTGTATAATAAGAACAACCTATCCTTTTCCCACGCCTGTGGGAAATTCGCAGTTTCTCTGTGAGGAGGAGAAAGATGGATTTCGGCAAGGCATTTTCTTACGTTTTTGAAGATGAAGGCTGGATTACCAAGCTTTTGATTGGCGGCCTTATTTTACTCATTCCCATCGTTGGCGCGCTTACGGTGTTGGGGTGGGCTTTGGAAATTGGCCGCCGAGTGGCTTCCGGCCAGGAAAGCGACATTTTGCCCGACTGGAGTGACTTTGGCACGTATTTGGTGCGGGGTTTGAAGGCCTTTGTGGTCATGTTCGTGTACGCGCTGCCCATCATTATTTTGGAAATTTGCCCCATCACCCTGACCGCGATGGCGCAGGGGATGGAAAGCCAAAGCATGGCTTCCATTGCCCAGATAATCAACCTGTTGGTTTCGTGCGTTGTGTTCGTGTATGAGATCTTCTTGCTGATTATTGCACCGGCCGCGCTGATGCGCTTCACCATGCAGGGCGACGACATCAAGGCTGGTTTGGCCTTTGGCGAAATTTTCAGCCAGGTGAAGGCCAACCTGGGCGTGTATGTGATGGTGGCCCTTGGCCAGATTTTGGCCTACTTCATCGGCGGCCTGGGCATCATCGCCTGCGGTATCGGCTTGCTCTTTACCGTGCCTTACGCCTACGCTGTGGTTGGCCACTTCTACGGCCAGGCCTATCGTGAGGTGGAAGGCGGCAACATCGTGGACGCCACGCCCGCGCCTGCGGCTGGCGGAGACTGGACCGCGTAAGCCTTTCAACCAGCCTCTACGCAAACGCTTAACAAAAGCGCCCGCACTTGCGGGCGCTTTTTTGTTGACGCGACCCCGCGTTTTTGATACAATCGCACCCGCTTTGGCGTTGTACCCTTCGCCAAAGCCCGCTTCGGCGGAAATCTCATATAAAGAAAGGGCTTGAAGCGATGAAGGTGTTATTACTCAAAGACGTGTACAAATTAGGCCGAGCCGGCGAGGTAAAGAAGGTCGCCAATGGTTATGGCCGCAATTACCTCATTCCTCAAGGGCTGGCGATTCCGGCCACGCCCTCCGCGCTGAAAATGGCCGAGCGCATCAAAATCGAGGCCGAAAAACAGCGCAAGGTCCTCAACAAAGAATACAGCGGCCTGGCAGAACAACTGGAAAACGCGGTCATCTACTTCGCGGTCAAGGCCAGCGAGCAAGGCAAACTGTATGGTTCGGTCAATGCCCAGCGCATTGCTGAAGCCATCAACGAGCAGCTGGGCCTGGAAGGCGAGCAGGCTATCCTCAAGCGGCAGGTGGATGTCCAGCCCATCCGCTTCTTGGGCGAATACAAAGTGCCCATTCGCCTGACCATGGATCTGGTGCCGGAAGTGACCATCATCGTCTATCGGGAAGGCGAAACCCCGCCCAACGTGGGCGATTTTGCGGCCGCGGAGGCCGAGGCTGAAGCCGCTGCAGAAGCCGCTGCCGCTGAGGCCGAAGCCGCCGCTGCCGAGGCCGAGGCTGCGGCCGAAGAAGCCGCCGAGCAAACCGCTGAGGCTGGGCCTGCTGAAGAAACTTCAGAGACCGAGTAACCCCTACGCCCTAAAACCGGCCTGCCCCCAGGCCGGTTTTTGCCTCTTATGCCCCCTCAAATTGGCTTAACCCTGCGGAAAGCCCGCCTGGCGCGCGGCCTCACGTTAGAGCAGGCTGCGCGGGCTGTGCATATCAAGGCGCATTACCTCCAAGCCCTCGAAGAAGAACGCTGGGAGGCTCTGCCCTCACGTGCCCAAGGCCGAGGCTTTTTGCGCCTGTATGCAGATTTCTTGGGCCTGGACGCCGCGGCTTTACTGCAGGCCTGGGAGGCGCCGCAAAGCGCGACTGACGCGCAGGAAGCATCGGCGCCGACCCAGCCCCCAGCGTCGCAGCAGCCGGCGGAAATGCCCAAACCGGACGGCGAGGCCCAGCCCGCCCGCGGGGAAGAAGGCGAAGCCGCTGAACAGCCGTCAGACCCTGCTCTGCCGATTTTCCGAGAAATCGGCCTGGTCTTTCGCCAACAGCGCGAGCAGTTGGGGCTGGCGCTGGAAGAAGTCGAGCGCTATACCCACGTCAAGCGGCATTATCTGAAAGCCATTGAAGAGGGGCGGCTGGACGACTTACCGTCGCCCGTGCAGGGACGAGGCATGTTGTTGCATTATGCTCGCTTCCTGCAGTTGGACCCTGAACCGTTGCTGTTGCGTTTTGCCGAAGCCCTGCAGGCGCGGCACCGTCAGCGGCAGGCGCCTCAGCGCTCGCGGGCCGTGAAGGTCAGCAGCGCGTGGATGCGCAAAGCCCAGGCCTTTTTTGCCGACCGGCTGTTGGTATGGCTGGTGGTGGCGTTGCTGGTGGCTGTGGTAGGCATTGGCGGCTGGCAGGTAGTGCGGGCAACGCGTGCCCAGCCTGCCCAGCCCACGCCGCCCAATGTGATGGACGTCCTTTTCCCTTCCCCCACGGTTTCACCCACGCCCATCCCGCCCACGGCCACCCCCACGCCGCCGGTGCCCGGCCTGGCACCCCCCGGCGGGGAACAAACCCAGGCCGAAGGTACTGGTGAGCCCACCGAGGTGCCCCGCAGTAACGCCCCCATTCAGGTATATTTCGTTGCCCAACATCGTGCTTGGGTGCGGGTCATTGCCGATGGCGAAACCGTGTTCCAGGGCCTGGTGGTGCCCGGCGCTTCCTACAACTATACCGCCCAAAATCGCCTGGAAGTGCTGACCGGTGATGGAAGCGCCCTGCAGGTGTTTTACAACCAGCAAAATCTGGGGCTGTTGGGACGTTTTGGCGAAGTGGTGGATCGGATTTTCACCATTACCGGCGTGCAGACGCCCACGCCCACGGTGACGCCGACCCCGACCATTACCCCCACCCCGACCGTGACGCCGACGCCGACCATTACGCCATCGCCCACGGCCACGGTGGGCACCCTGCCCTAAGGTGTGGCATGAAAACTTTTTTCGTTGTGTCTTTAGGTTGCGCCAAAAATACCGTGGATGCGGATTCCATGGCGCAGTTGCTTCAGCGTGAGGGCTATCGTCCCACCGACGATGCAGCCGAAGCCGACGTGGTGATCGTCAACACGTGCGGTTTCATCCAGGCTGCGCGCGAAGAATCGCTGGAAGTGCTTCAGGAATTTGCCGAGGCCAAAAGGCCGGGGCAGTTTCTCATCGCGGCAGGTTGTTTGACCCAGCGCTACGGCGAGGACGTGGCCAAACAAGTGCCAGGGGTGGATGCCATCTTGGGCACCCGCCGCTGGATGGATATTGTGGATGTGGTGCGCCGCCTGGGGAGGCAAGGGCATCCGAAGCCGCTCTTTCACCTCCCCGAAGCCGCCACTGTGGGCCGCGACGAACGCGGCACCGCCCGGGTGACGGTGCAGGGCGGCAGCGCTTACCTCAAAATTGCCGATGGGTGCCGCCGTAAATGCGCTTTTTGCGCTATCCCCCTGATCAAGGGCACCCTGGTCTCGCGGCCCAAAGAGGCCATTTTGGAAGACGCCCGCCTTTTGCGCGACCACGGCGTGCAGGAAATTGTGCTCATTGCCCAAGATACCACCGATTACGGCCACGATCGCGGCGAGCGCGACGGCCTGGCTTCCCTTTTGGAAGATTTGGTGGCAGCGGTGCCCGATGTGCCGTGGATTCGGGTGATGTATGCCTTCCCAGGGTATGTGACCGACCACCTCATTGATGTCATGGCCTCGCATCCGCAGATTGTGCCTTATTTGGATATGCCTCTTCAGCACGCGCACCCTGCTACCCTGCGGCGGATGCAGCGCCCCGCAAATTTGGATTGGGTGCATCGGACGTTGGAAAAAGTACGCCGTGCCATGCCCGAGGTGGCTTTACGCACCACTTTTATCGTGGGCTACCCTGGCGAAACCGAAGCGGAGTTCCAGGCCCTGTTGGATTTCGTGGAGGCCGTGCGCTTCGACCGGGTCGGTGCGTTCCAGTTTTCCTTTGAACCGGGCACGGCCAGCGAGCCGTTGGGCGATCCCATCCCGCCTGAGGTCAAGCAAGCCCGTTGGGAAGCCCTCATGGCCCGCCAGCAGGAGATTTCTCTGGCGCGAAATCAGCAGTTCGTAGGCCGGGTCATGGATGTTTTGGTGGAAGGCTACGATGCAGAGGCGGGTATTTCCATTGGTCGCACCTATCGGGACGCTCCAGAAATTGACGGCTTGGTGCTGATTGAAGGGCGTTTGCCCGTGGGCAAAATCGCGCCTGTGCGGATTACCGGCGCCATGCCCTATGATTTGACCGGCGTGCCCAAATAGCACTTCGCCGTTGCCTGCCAGGAGGTGTAAGGTGGATTTTTCTTCCGCAGAAGCCCGTTTTGCTGTGGAAGCCGCTCAAAAAGCGGCTTTACTTGTGCGTCGCATTCAGCGCGATTTGGCCGCAGAGGCGCTGACCAAAAACGACCGCTCCCCGGTCACCGTGGCCGATTTTGCCGCTCAGGCTGTCGTGGCGGCCATGCTTGCCGACGCGTTCCCCCAAGAGCCTTTGGTGGCCGAAGAAGCCGCGGCTGCCTTGCGCAGCCCCGACCACGCGGAGGTGGCTGCAAAGGTGGTATCCTACGTCCAAACCGTGTTCCCCCAGGCCGACGCGGACACTGTTTTGGCATGGATTGACCGCGGCACCGCGGAAGCTCAAGGCCGCTTTTGGGTGCTGGATCCCATTGATGGCACCAAGGGCTTTTTGCGGGGCGATCAATACGCGGTGGCTTTGGCCTTGGTCGAAGATGGCCAGGTGATGCTGGGCGCGTTGGCCTGCCCCAACCTGCGTGCAGCCCGGGAACCCGCCAAGGGCGGGGAAGGCACGTTGGCTTTGGCTATGCGTGGCCAGGGTGCCCGCTGGGCCGCGTTGGAAGCCCCTACCACGTGGCAGGCTTTGCGGGTTTCGGATGAGCGGGATCCCGCGCGGGCGCGGCTGTTGCGCTCTTTTGAAAGCGGGCATACCAACGCCGGGCAAATCGAGGCTGTGGCGCAGGCTTTGGGCACTGCGGCTGAGCCCGTGCGGATGGACAGCCAGGCCAAATATGCGGTGTTGGCCGCGGGCGGCGCGGAGGTTTATTTGCGCTTGCTTTCGCCCAGCAAGCCCGATTATCGGGAAAAAATCTGGGACCAAGCCGCAGGCGCGCTGATTGTGGAAGAGGCTGGCGGCAAGGTCACTGACCTGGATGGCAAGCCGCTGGATTTCTCCACCGGACGCCGCCTAATTGCCAACCGAGGCGTGCTGGCAACCAACGGCCATTTGCATGCCGCTGTGTTGGATGCATTGCGCGCGGTGGGCGCGTAACACCAACAGGCACCCTTAGAGGGTGAAGACATGGCTCTGAAGGCGTTTCTGCGGGCCCATCGTTGGGAAGCCGCGGCCTTGCTGGCCAGTCTTTTGGCGGTGGTGGGGTCGTTATGGGTTTCTGCGCGGGTTTACGAGGGGCTGCCGCACCTGGAAGATGAGATTGCCTACTGGTGGCAGGCGCAGGTGGTCTCTCACGGTGAACTGACTGCACCAACGCCTCCGGGCGATCCGCAGAGTTTTCTCATCCCCTTTGTGGTGGATGTGAACGGCCGGCGGTTTGCAAAATATCCGTTGGGGTGGCCGGTGGTGCTGGGCCTGGCCATGCGGTTGGGGCATCCGGCCTGGGCCAATGCCCTGCTGGCGGGTTTGGCCGTGTGGCTTACATTTCGTTTGGGGGCCCTGTTGTGGCGGCCTGAAGTGGGTGTTTTGGCCGCAATATTGACGCTGACATCGCCGTTTTTCTGGGTCAACAGCGGTTCGTTGCTTTCGCACCCTTTGGGGCTGGCGCTGAGCGCGGCTTTTGCCCTTTTGTGGATGCGTTGGGCGCATCCGAAGGTCACCTCGTTTCCGCGGTTTTTGCCCTGGCTTACGGGTGCGGTTTTGGGCGCCCTGGCGCTCACCCGTCCTTGGACCGCAGTGGGCGTGGCTTTGCCCTTTAGCGTGTATGGTTTGTGGTTGCTGTGGCGGGGGCCGGCCTCCAAGCGCCGCGCGGCTTTGACCGTTGCAGGGAGCGCGGCTTTGATTGCCAGTTTGCATTTTGTGTGGCAGTGGGCGGTGACTGGTGATCCGTGGTGCAACCCTTACACCCTGTGGTGGCCTTACGATAAAGTGGGCTTTGGCCCGGGCCACGGCGTGCATGGGCACACGCTGCAGCAGGCGTGGTTGAACACCCGCTTTAGTTTGGAAGTTGGGCTGAGCGATGTGTTTGGCTGGCCGCGGCTATCGTGGCTGTTTTTGCCTTTGGGCGTGTGGGCTGTGCGTCGGGAGCCGTTTTCGTGGCCGGTTTTGGCGGTGTTCCCTTCGCTGGTGTTGGTGTATGCTGCTTACTGGGTGGGCGCGTGGCTTTTTGGGCCGCGGTATTATTATGAAGGGTTGTATAGCCTCACGCTGTTGACCGCGGTGGGTATTTTCTGGCTGGCCGGGTGGCCGTTGCGTGAGGGAAAAGCACTCCAGCGCTCCCGTCGGGCCTTGTGGCGCTCGGCTGTGGTGGTGGGTCTGGTGGGGATGTTGGTGGTAGCCAACGTGAAGTGGTATTTGCCCCCGCGTTTGGATATGATGCACGGCCTGTATGGCATCAGCCGCGAGCGGTTGGCGCCCTTCCTGACCCCTGAGGCCCAAGCCCTGACGCCCGCAGTGGTGCTGGTCGAAACCGACCATTGGATGACCTACGGCGCTTTGCTCACCCTGGAAGACCCTTGGCTGACCACGCCTTTCATTTTTGCCTGGAGCAGAGGCCCTTATGCCGATGCCCGAATTCGGGCGGCATTCCCAGAGCGAAAGGTTATTCGTTATAATCCTGATGATCCGTATCGTTTTGTGCTGATTGTTCCCCCTTCGTAACCGTATCTTTCGGCACAAATCGGCGTCCTAATAGGTAGGAAGTCCTATGGCACAACAACCTGATGAAGCACAATTGCTCCGTGCTGCTCGATCATGGGATATGGACGCTTTGGCTGCGATCTACGACATTTATAGCCCGATGATTTACCGCTATGCGATGCGGTTATTGGGCTCTGAAGATGTCGCGGAAGAATGCGTGGCCGAAACGTTTGCTCGGTTCCTTCAGGCACTCCGCAATGGCGGCGGTCCGAAGGAGCATCTGCGAGCATATCTCTATCGGGTAGCCCATAACTGGATTACCGATTACTACCGCCGACAACCCCCGCCCCAAGTGGATTTGGACCTTTTGGATAACGTCTTGACCGACGATGAAGAATCCCTGGGGGGGCGAGTCGTAGCACAAGAAGAGCAGGAACGGGTGCGAGCCGCCCTGCGTCTGCTCACACCGGAGCAGCGTCAGGTGATTGTGCTGCGATTTTTAGAAGAATTGAGTCTGAAGGAAGTGGCCGAAGCCATGCAAAAGCCCGTGGGCGCTGTCAAAGCATTACAGCATCGGGCATTGGCCGCTTTGCGCCGCGTGCTTTCAGAGGAGGAACAACAACATGGCTGACGAACTGGATCCCCGCTTGCGTGCCCAACTGGAAGCCCTGCGAGACGTCCCCCCGCGGGACCCTCAACGCGCGGCGCAGGGAAGGGCGCAGTTTTTGCGCTTGGCTGAAAGCATGAAGCCTGCGCATTTGCCAAATCAGGCCGATTCCTCCCAAAAGGCCGTATCCTTAGGCCTGTTTGGGCGTCTGAAAGGGTGGATAGAGCAAATAAACCACCCACGAAAGGAGGGCCTGAAAATGGCTAATCTACTCGTTGCTATCCTCATGGCAATCAGTGTAATTTTTGGTGGCGGTGCTGCAACCGCCTACGCGTCGCAAGACGCACTCCCGGGGGACGCTTTGTACCCCGTCAAGACCATGGTTGAGCAGGCTGAACTGATGCTCACCACCGACCCGCAGCAAAAAGCGGAACTGCATGTTGAGTTTGCTCAGCGCCGCGTGGCTGAAATTCAGGCTTTGGTCGCCGAAGGGCGGCTGGACCTGGTGCCGGAAGTCAGCCAGAATCTGGAACAGCATCTGCAGAAGGCTGAACAACTGGCCACGCAACTGGCGCAGGAAGGCCATCCCGAAGCCGCTGCTCGTGTGGCTGTGATGTTGGCCAACACCAACCGCATGGTTGAACGGGTGGCCGAACAGGCGCCGCCTCAAGCCCAAAGCGCCATGCGCTATGTGGAACAAATGACCAACCAGGTGACCGAGCGTGTTCGTACGCAGGTGCAGAAGATGGACGCCATGGCGCAGACCTTCCACCTGACCGGTGCTGTGGAAGCCATTGAAGACGGCGCCTGGGTTGTGAACGGCCAGACCATCGTGATCAACGACCAGACCAACATCGAAGGCGACTTCCAGGTTGGCGACTCGGTCTCCGTGAGCGGCTATGTTGACCCTGAAGGTCAGTGGATTGCGGTGCAAATTCGCCCCGCCAACCCCATGCGCAAGAGCCCCACGACCGTCCACTTCAGCGGCATCATCGAAGACATCACCGACACCCAGTGGACCATCGCGGGCCAGCAAGTGACCATCGTGCCCGAAACCAAGATCGAAGGTGAATTCCAGGTTGGCGATACCGTGGCCGTGCAGGCTGCAGTGGATCCTGAAGGTACCCTGGTGGCCATCGCCATCAAGCCTGCTGGCGAAAACATGCACCAGCCCAAGATGATCTCCTTCCAAGGTGCTGTGGAAGCCCAGAACGATGGCGAGTGGATTGTGGACGGCAAGAGCGTGGCCATCACCGCTGACACCAAGATGCAGGATGGTATCCAGGTTGGCGACACCGTGATGGTAGTCGCGAGCGAAAAAGAAGATGGCACGCTGGAAGCCAAATCCATCATGCTGATTACCCACCGCGAACGGCACGAAAACAAGGGCGAAACCCCTTCGGCGATGCCCACCGAAATGCCGAACACGCCGACCGAAAAGCCCACTGAAAAACCCACCGAGAAACCCCGCTCGCAGGTTACCATCGAAGGCGCACTGATGGCTCAGAACGGTGACACCTGGATCGTGAACGGCTACACCGTCAAAGTCAATGCCCAGACCCAAATGATGAACACTGTGCGCCTGGGTGACCAGATCAGCGTGGTAGCTCTGGACAACGGCGACGGCACCTACACCGCCCTGAGTGTCTCCCTGATGTACAGCAACAACATGACCTCGGGCGACGACGGTGACCACACCATGACCTCGACCCCCACCGAAATGCCCCACGACGGCATTCACCACTAAATCGCCAAGGTTTATCTCCCCACGATTCATCCTCCCCAACGGAACAACCGCCTCCAGCTCGGAGGCGGTTGTTCTTTTTGTGACCCGCAATTTGGATAAGCCGTTGAGAGATTGCGGAGCGTTTCTCTAAAACGGCTTTTTTGTTTTTGGGATTAACGCAGTGCCCCCGGACAGGCAACCCGACGGCACCCAACGTATCCTCCTTAGGGCTGCTTCCTCTCGGACCTGACCCGGTTCGGAGGGCGTTGCCGCGTCGGACCCATCCGGGGGCGTCCCAAGCATACCGCGAACAGCCGATTTTTGTCAATGCTGATGACTTTTTGAAAGAGAAAATTTCAAAGCAGCATGGCAGGACACGCCGAGGGTATCAATGAAAACTCAAGTAATTTTATGGACGAATTTTCAGGCTCATGATATACTCTTCCCGCTCCCACGTCGGTGGGAAGCCATTTCGCACGCTTCCTGACTCGCCGGGGCGTGCCAGGCAGAGGGCCGCTGCCTGGTGCCGCGCGAGGAGGACGGAAGCGGAGGCAAAACGCTTAGGAGGTTCTATGGCTCTGGTTTCGATGAAAACCATGCTGGAATGCGGCGTGCATTTCGGTCACCGCACCCGCAAACTGCACCCCAAGATGCGCCCCTATGTCTTTACGGAGCGCAACGGCATTCACATTCTCAACCTGCAGATTACCCAAAAAGCCTTGCGCCAGGCCTACGACCTGGTGCGGAAGACCGTGGCCAACGGCGGCACCGTGCTCTTCGTGGGGACCAAGCGCCAAGCGCAGGAAACCATTGCAGAAGAGGCGACCCGCTGTGGTATGCCCTACGTCAACTACCGCTGGCTGGGCGGCACCCTGACCAACTGGCGCACCATTGGCCAGCGTGTGCGCTATCTGGAAGAACTGGAACGCCGCCGCGACGCGGGCGAATTCGACCGCTTGCCCAAGAAAGAGGCCCTGCGCCTCAACCGCCAAATCGAACGCCTGCGCCAGCGGGTGGGTGGCCTGCGCACCATGAAGGGCCTTCCCGACTTGGTCTTTGTGGTTGACGTTTGCCGTGAAGAAACAGCCATCAAAGAGGCCAACCGCTTGGGTATCCCGGTCATTGCAGTGGTGGACTCCAACTGCGACCCCAGCCGGGTGGATTATGTCATTCCTTCCAACGATGACGCAATTCGCGCCATCAAACTGATCGTGGGCAAGATTGCCGACGCCGTGTTGGAAGGCAAAGCCATTCGTGAAAAAGAACAGGCCGAAGCAGAAGAGGCCGCGGCCCAGGCCGCTGCAGAGGCCGCTGCTGCGCCCCAGGCGCAAGCTGAAGAGCAGCCCGAACTTTCCGATGAGGAATTGTTGGGCGCGGCAACGCTGGAAAAGATCCAGCAAATGGAAGCCAAAGAAGCCCCTGCCGAAGCCCCCGCGGCTGAGGCCGAAGAAGCGGCTGCTTCTCAGGAAGAAGAGGCTTCCAGCGACGACGCTGAAGCCGACACCGACCAGGCCGAAGAAGCCTGATTTTCCCACGACCCCCACTGAACCCACGCAGGCATGGCCTTCCTCCATGCCTGCGTGCCATGCTACCTGACTGAAGGAGAACGAACAATGGCTGTGACCATGGAACAAATCAAGGAACTGCGTGCTGCCACGGGCGCTGGCATTATGGACTGCAAGAACGCGCTCGTAGAGGCTAACGGCGATTTTGACAAGGCCGTGGAAATCTTGCGCAAGAAGGGCTTGGCCAAGGCCGCCAAGCGCGCCAACCGCGAGGCTTCTGAAGGCGTGATCGAACTCTACTCCCACGGCGATGGCCGCGTGGGCGTGATGGTTGAGGTCAACTGCGAAACCGACTTTGTGGCTCGCTCCGAGGCCTTCCGCAAATTCGCGCACGAGGTTGCGCTTCAAATTGCGGCCATGTCGCCCCAATACGTGTCGGAAGAAGACATCCCCGAAGACGTGCTTGAGCGTGAGCGCGAGATTGCCCGCGAGCAGGCCCTGCGCGAAGGTAAGCCCGAAAAGATCGTGGAACGGATTGTGGAAGGCCGCCTCAAGAAATTCAAAGACGAGGTCTGCCTGCTTAACCAGGCCTACATCCGCGATGACAAAATCACCATCCGCGACCTGCTCAACCAAAACATCGCGGCCATTGGCGAAAACATCGTCATTCGGCGCTTTGTGCGCTGGGAACTCGGCGAGTTCAGCGCCGCCGATGCTAAAGAGGAAGCGGCGGAATAACCCCACCCAAAAAGCCAACCCCGCCCGGGTTGGCTTTTTTGACGCACAGGCGCGCACGTCTGCCCATCACAAGGAGGATGCCCATGCCCCAGTTGAAATACAAACGCATTTTGCTGAAACTGAGCGGCGAAGCCCTGGCCCCGCCCGAAGGCCGCGGGGTGGACCCTAAGGCCGCGGAGGTTCTGGCCAAGCGCATTGGCGAGGTGCACCGTTTGGGTGTGCAGGTGGCCGTGGTCATTGGCGCGGGCAATCTGTGGCGGGGCGCGGAAGGTTTGGCGCGCGGCATGGATCGGGCAACAGCCGATTACATGGGTATGTTGGCAACCATGATGAACGCCCTGGCCTTGATGGACGCAATCGAGCGCGCGGGTATTCCCACCCGTGTGCAGAGCGCCATTGAAATGCGTTCCGTAGCCGAGCCTTACATCCGCCGGCGGGCTATTCGCCATTTGGAAAAAGGCCGCGTGGTGATTTTGGGCGGCGGCACGGGCAACCCTTATTTCTCCACCGACACAGCCGCGGCGCTGCGCGCAATGGAAATCGGCGCGGACGTCCTCATCAAAGCCACCAAGGTGGATGGCGTGTACGATGCAGACCC
>JAADCW010000022.1 GCA_013154225.1 Chloroflexota bacterium | reverse complement strand
GCATCAGGCAAAATCGCCACCACCATGCCTTCCCGCAAATCTGCGGCAATTTCGCAAGCCGCCCACACCGCGGCCGCGGCCGAAAAGCCCACAAACAGCCCTTCTTCTCGCACCAAGCGCAGTGCCATGGTTTGCGCCTGCGATACACGCACATAGCGCACTGCATCGGGGAAGGACGGGTCGTAAATTCCCGGCTGCCAGCGAGCGCTTGCCATATGCTTGAGGCCATCAATGGGCTCATCACTTCCCGCAGGCTGCACGCCAATTAACTGCACGTCAGGCAACACTTCCCGCAAATAGCGCCCTGCGCCCATCAGCGTGCCCCCAGTGCCCGTGCCAGCCACAAAATGGGTAATCTGCCCTTGGGTTTGCCGCACAATTTCAGGGCCTGTGGTCTCATAATGCGCCTGCCAATTCGCTGGGTTGTCGTACTGGTTGATCCACAAATACCGCTCTGGATGGCGTTCGGCCTGCCCTTTGACCCAGGCCATCGCCCCGTCCACGCCCTCTTCGGGATCAGTCAAGACCAATTCCGCACCCAGCCCTTGCAAAATGGCAATCCGCTCAGGGCTGGCATTGGCGGGCATGGCCAGGGTGAGGGGCACGCCCAACGCCGCGGCAAACGTGGCATAGGCAATGCCCATATTGCCGGAAGTAGCATCCAAAAGCCGCCGCCCTTTCAGGTCACCCTGCGCTAAAACACGGCGCAAAATCGCCCAGGCTGGCCGCGCTTTCACCGAACCCGAAGCATTGAACCATTCCGCTTTGACCCAAACCGAAACACCCTCGGCACAATGCCGCGCCACGCGACGCAAGGGCAACAAGGGGGTATTGCCCACCAGGGTCTCAATACCACCCACTGCAGGCGTGGGCACTGTTTCAGAGCGAGAAGCAGCCAAGGGAATTTGGGTAAGCATCATGGGTTCCTCCTGAAGTGAAATAGGCAAAGTGTAAGGACAAAAGAAAAAGCGGCCTCACCAAACGAAAACGGTACGGCCGCTCAAAGCGAGATCCGTACCGCCGGATGGTGAAGCCGCTTAAGACGCGCTAACAACCAAAGGCGGTTACGGACCCCGCCTCTGGCAACAACAAGCCTGTGCAGTCAAAACGGTTTGCAAAAGTAACTGGATCATAGGCGCAAATGTCTCCGCCTTTATTGTACCTTAAGGCCCAAGGGTGTCAAGCCATAGCAAAGCGGTCCTGCAAAGCCTGCTCCTGCCCTCTTCCAGACGAAACCTCCAACGCGTTTCGGCCATGCTCGCTCCGCGAGCCCTCCTCCACGCGCTTATCCGCAACGCCGGTTACGAGGCTTCTTGCAAACGCGCTTCCAACCAGGCAATGAAGGCTTGATACACCTCTTCCCGGCCAATTTCGTTGTGCACCTCATGGTACATATCCGGCCACAGGCGCAAAGTGCACCACTTGCCTGCTCGCTCGCAAAATTCTCGGCTGGCCTCAGGGTCGGTGATGGGGTCTGCAGTACCGTGCATGAGCAACAGGGGCACCGAGAGTTCCCCTGCGTGCGCCATAGCCCACTGCCCGGCTTCGTGGGTTTGCAAAAACAGGGCGGCAGAAATATTGTGATGCACCAATGGATCCGCCTCATAACCCTGCACCACCGCGGGGTCGTGGGACAAATCCTCCGCGCGCAAGCCGTTGGGCTGCACAAACGAAGGCAGCAGGCGCCCGGCCGTGCGGGCCAGCCAGATTTTATACGCCGGCGGTTTCATGGTCAGGCGCAGCCACGGACTGCTGGCAACGACACCCCGCAAAGGGCTGGTGTCACGCCGCAAGGCATAATTGAGCACCAGATTACCACCAAGGCTATGGCCATAAAGGAAGCGCGGCAAGTCGGGGAATTCAGCCTCAGCCCGCTGAAGCAGTAACCCCATCGCGTCCAGGGTATCTTCATAACCAGACCAATGGCCGCGCTTGCCTTCCGAACGGCCATGACCGGGCAAATCCATTGCCAACAACGCAAAGCCCGCGGCATTCAACGCCTCAGCCAACCACCCATAGCGGCCGCTGTGTTCCCCCAAACCATGCACCAAACAAACCACGCCCTTGGGCGCTGGCGGCTGCCAGGCCTGGGCAAAAAGATAAGGCTGCTCGCGCAGCGTCATGGTACGGTGCATCCCGACCTCCTTTGTGTTCAGGATGCTGCGGTCAGATCATAACGGTAAACCGGATAAGCCTCTTCGGTTTTCCGAAAGCCCATTTTTTCGTAAAGGGCCAAAGCCCGAGCATTATCGCCCTGGGTGTTGAGGGTAACCTGCTCTGCACGGTTGCGCTTGAAAAACGAAAGCACGTCGCCCACGAGCCAGCGCCCTACGCCCCGCCCCTGCGCCTGGGGATGCACAGCCAAACGCGCCAAGTGTCCGCCCAAGGGGCTGGGGGTGCTAATCTGGAAGCCTAAAATCTGGCCTGTGGTTTGGTCTTCGACCACAGTAGCCCAAACCGAACGGGAAAGGGCAATTTTGAAGGAAGAAGGCGCCATGCGCCAGAAGGGGCCGAATGCGTCGGCATCCACCTGAGCCACGGCAGGCAGGTCGTGGTTGACCATAGGCCGCAGTCGCGCGCCTTCTACAGGCCGCACCTGCGGCAAAGGCTGATTGCGCCACACCAACACTTCCACTTGCCCAACCGGCTCAAAGCCCTCGTCGCGAAGCAGGCGCTGGAACCAATCTGCAAAAGGCATGGCTGCAACCCAGCGTCCGCCGCGTTCCCGAAAAGGTGCGACAGCATACGGCCAGAGGGTTTCCCAGGCTTCACGCGGGGAAACAGAAGCCGCGGCCGCGAAGAGCCGCACCCAAGCCACGTCGTCGGTTTCCGGCAAAAGCGCCAACGCACTTTCCAGTACGTTGGCGCGTTCCTCAACAACAAAACCCGCCTCGTCCAATTGTTCCAAAGGGGCACGCCAGCCCGGATGTTGATGGACGTAAGGCTCGAGATGGATCAACGCCGCCAAACGGCGGCGATCGCCAGGCACTGCGGCACGCACCCGATGCACGGTTTCAGGGGCCATCGTCATGGAAGTCATGGCTTGCTATCCACCTCGCCATAAACGAAACGGTGCTTTGAGCAGTCGCTTGAGCAACCACTTCTTGACCGAGCGGGGTTGGTCATCTACGGCGTCTTGCATGGCAATGAGGGCTTCAACCGGATCGTTAAGGCGCAGTTTGACTGCCGAAAGGGCTTGCAACACAGCCACTTTGGCCTCTTTGTCGCCGGCTTTTTCCAGGAGTTCTGCGGCCTGCTGATACGCGGCCGCGGCTTCCTGCCAGCGCTTGAGGCCCTCCAGGGCTGCGCCTTTGTTGCCCAGCGCCAGCCCCTGACGCCGCAAATCACCGGCTTCGGAAAAAATACGGTCGGTGCCTTCCACCGCAGCCAAGGCTTCGGCAAAAGCACCGGCCTGAACCAATGCCACGCTTTGGTTGTTGCGCATCTCCGCGGCTTCCAAAGGTTGGCCCTGCTGTTGGTATGCCTCAGCCGCGGCCGCGAATTTTTCCGCGGCTTCTGCGTATTGCTCCGCGGCATACGCGGCTTTGGCCTCAGCGGCCAGTTTCTCGGGGGATGCGTCGGAAGATAATGTGGTCATAACGTGATCTCCAACAAGCCTTCAGCAACAGCCCGCAGTTTCTCGACCGACATTTCGCTCAGGCGTTGCGCCAGTTCCAAATAAGGTCGGTTGACCGGCTTGGCCACAAAGGCCCGCAGTTCGGGGGGAAGTTCCAAAAAATTCGCCACTTGCCGTTGCTGGGCTAACCATGTGCCAATGGGGCCGTCGCGGTCCATGAAATGCTGCAGGCTGAGGCCGTAGAGGGCAGCCAGGGCTTCCAAATCGGGTAACGGCACAGGGCGTTCACCCAATTCGTAATCGCGCAAGCGGCTTTTGGGAATCTCGGTTTGGCGAGAGACTTCGGCCAGGCTCAGCCCAGCATCTTCGCGCGCCTGACGCAACAGCGCCCCTACAATCCGCTGCCGAATCTGGATCAGGCGGCCCAGGCGCTCTTCAATATCCTCGCCTGATTCGTTCTCCGTGAGGACGTCGCTTCCAAAGAAGTGCTCCACCGGCAGATGAAGATGATAGGCCAGGGCTTCCAATTCAGGCAGGGAAGGGGCCTTGTCGCCGCGTTCGTACGCGGCCAACTGCGATGGCGAAATGCCCAAGACTTCGGCAATGGCCTTGCGGCTTCGCCCGGATGCGAGCCGGGCATCCCGAATCAAGACACCTAATTTCTTAGCCCGCAAAATGCGAGCACGCGTGCTATCCATAAACTCTCCTCGCGAGTGGTGTCACACTGCCTTTGGCCAGGCACAGCCAGGCGCTTAGGGGGCAGGATCCTCTTGAGGCCAGGTTTCCGGCAGTGAAAAGGAAAAGCGACTTCCTTTGCCTACTTCCGACCAAACCTCCAGATCAACCTTGTGGGCATCGAGAATTTGCTTGACCAGGGCCAACCCCAACCCGGTGCCGCCGTAACGGCGACTGCCGGAATCTTCCAACTGGAAGAAGGGTTCAAAGATTTTGTCAATGTCTTCCTGCGAAATGCCGATGCCCGTATCCTCAACGGAAAAATAAACCCGTCCATCATCCGACCAGACACGCAACCACACCTGGCCGCCAGCGGGGGTAAATTTGACAGCATTATCCAAGAGGTGCTGAAGCACCCAACCGATTTTCTCGCCGTCGGCAAACACCCAAAGGCCTTGCTGCACGTCGGTGGAAAAGGTCACAGATTTGGCATGGGCGCGCGGTTTGATGACTTCCACGGCCCGTTCCACCACGCTATCTACCAGCGTGGGTGCCATCCGAATGACCAGTTCGCCCCGCGAAAGCAGCGAGAAACTGATGAGGTCTTCAATCAGCCGATACAAACGGTCGGCCGAGCGCTGCATGACTTCAATGGCTTTGGCCTGGTCAGGGTTGAGGTCACCCAGAAAGCCATCGCCTAACAGGTCCAAATAGCCAATCAAATGGGTCAACGGCGTGCGCAGTTCGTGGGAAATGTTGGCGATGAAATTGGCCTTGAGCCGTTGAAGTTCCGAAAGGCGCTCCAGCGCGTCTTGCAACTGCCGGGTGCGCTCCTGCACCTTTTGTTCGAGCTTGGCATTGGCCTGGTAAAGAGCTTCGTGGAGCTGGGCAATTTGCTCAGCCACAACCCGGTCGAGGTCTTCTCGGCTGATGAAGCCCAACTCAACCAGCACTTGCCCCAAGCGTTTGGGCGTGCCTTGTTTCTCGGCCAGTTCCCGCTGGTGCGCCAGGGCTTGCTCCAGTTGGGCTGGGGTGATCAAACCCTCCTGGACCAGACGCTCGCCCAAACGGGGCACCAGAGCCTCCAACGCGAAGGGGGCTTCTTCGGGCGCGGGGCTTTGCTCTGGAACCCGCAGTTTCCGCTCGGCCATTGCCGCGGCCATACCCAAGTGCACCCCACACTGGGGGCAGTAGCGTTCTTCGATGGAAACTTCTGCGTCGCAATTGGGACAGCGCAGCATGGGATGCTCCCACGGGAAGGTTTAGCGCAACAGTGCTTCCGCCTTATTGTAAGCGTCCAGGGCCTCGCTCAACCGATCGGCCCGCAGATATGCGTCGCCCAGCGTTTGCAGCAAATCCACGTCAACCGGATAATCCACCAACGCCTGCTCCAAATCTGCGATGATTTCGTCCAAATAGCGGCGCCGACGGATGAGTTTGGCATAGTGCTTGACGGCAGTGGCAATATCGCCCGCCTTAAGGGCAGCCCGGGCCTCTTCCAGCAGTGCCTGATCGCGGGCGCTGGTGCGGGTGGTGCGCTTGCGCTCGGCCGGCTTGGGCGCAGACGGCGCTTCGGTCACGGAAGGCGCTTCCGCGGCAGGCGTGCTCTCCACCACGGCCACGGTTTCTTCCACCTGGGTTTCCGGCACCCACGTTGCCACGTCTGCAGGCGGCACCTCGGGGGCGGGTTCTTCTTTGGGTTCTACTTCCGCCACGGCAGGGGCTTCAGGCTCAAGAGCCTCATCCTGAGCGGGCAACGCCTCTTCTACAGCTTCGGCG
>JAADCW010000171.1 GCA_013154225.1 Chloroflexota bacterium | reverse complement strand
TCCCCCCATCGGCAACGACAACACCTCGCGCGCGGCCTGCTCGGCCCGCGGGAAAGTCCCTTCAGGCTGGCCATACACCGGCAGGCGGTGTACTGGCACAGGGTAATACACCATACTCCCAATACCGGCCTGGGCTAAGCGTTCCCGCAGCGCGTCTCGCTGGTTGTGGAGCACCCGCACGGTGTATTGGTGATACACGTGGTGCGCGTAAGGCTGTTCGCTGGGCAAAACAAGGCCATCCACCTCGGCCAGCATTTCCCGATAGCGCTGGGCTGCAGCCCGACGCTGGTCGTTCCATTGATCCACGTAGCGCAGTTTCACCCGCAACATCGCGGCTTGCAGGGCGTCTAAGCGGGAATTGTAGCCCAGGGTTTCGTTGTGATACTTTTTGCGTGCGCCATGGGCCCGCAGCATCCGCGCGGTATCGGCCACGGCAGGATCGTTGGTAGCAATCAGGCCGCCATCGCCGAAGCCGCCCAAGTTTTTGGTGGGGAAAAAGGAAAACGCGGCGGCATCGCCCAGCGAGCCCAACTTGCGGCCTTTGTAGGCGCCGCCAAAAGCCTGGGCCACGTCTTCCAACACCTTGAGCCCGTGTTCCTTGGCGATTTCCAAAATGGGGTCCATGTCCGCGGCGTGGCCGTACAAATGCACGGGCAAAATGGCCTTGGTGCGTGGCGTGACGGCAGGGGGAATCAGCGCGGGGTCCAGGTTGAACGTCACGGGGTCAATATCCACAAAGACCG
Organism: Chloroflexota bacterium; assembly: GCA_013154225.1. Lineage (GTDB taxonomy): Bacteria > Chloroflexota > Anaerolineae > Anaerolineales > DRMV01 > DRMV01. The sequence goes on along the minus strand of JAADCW010000171.1, from coordinate 5,298 downwards.
GCGTGGCCCCTACCATGCTGATGGCCTCGGCCGTGGCGAAAAAGGTGAACGGCGTGGTGATGACCTCATCGCCAGGGCCAATCCCCAAAGCGCGCAGGGCAATCACCAGCGCGTCGGTGCCGGAATTTACGCCCACGGCATATTTCGCGCCCAAATAGGCCGCTGCTTCGCGTTCAAACGCCTCGACCTCGGGCCCTAAAATAAAACGCCCAGACCGCAAAACACGGGCGAAGGCCTGATGGAGTTCGTCCCACAGGGCTTCGACTTCAGGGCGGGGATCATAAATGGGAATGCGGATGTCGCTCATAAATCCTCGTCGGGAAGATTGTGCAAGTAGGCAATCTGCTGGGCATCGGTTTTGCGGTAGCGCCGCCCGCATTCACGGCAAACCGCTTCCTCGGCGTCGTTTTCAAAGCGCAGGGGAACACCGCAGCGGCAGGCCCACCCAATGATGCGGGCTGGCACGCCAGCCACCAGCGCGTAGTCGGGGACGTCTTTGGTGACCACTGCCCCCGCGGCCACAAAGGCCCATTCCCCAATGGTGGTGCCGCACACCACGGTGGCGTTGGCGCCAATACTGGCCCCGCGTTTGACGCGGGTGATCAGATAATCTTCTGACGTGTTGCGGGGAAAAGCCGAGCGGGGCGTCTTGACGTTGGTGAAAACCATGCTGGGGCCGCAGAAGACGTAATCTTCAAGGATCACGCCCTCATAGACTGAGACATTGTTTTGAATTTTGCAGTGGTCGCCAATGGTCACATTGCGGGCAACAAACACATTTTGTCCCAACGTGCAATGCGCGCCGATTTTCGCACCGCTCATGACGTGCGAAAAATGCCAGATTTTCGTGCCTGGGCCAATTTCCGCGCCTTCGTCCACGTATGCGCTTTCGTGTTTCCACCAGGAGGCGTTCATCTCAGCCCTCTAAAAAGGGGTGGCGGGTTTCGGCTTTGGGGGTCGTGAGGGGGAGGGTGCGAATTTGCTCGGTGACCCCAATGGCCGTGGCTGCATCGTCCAGCCCAAAGCCTTCACCGCGCAGGGTGCGGCGGTAAACCTCGGTGTGCAAATCGGTAAACCCACCCGAAAATTCGATTTCCTCGCCATCCACAGTAATGGAGCGATAGGTGCGTTGACCCTTGGTTTGCAAATGGGCGGGCACGTCAGAGGCTTCGATGGAAAGGAACCAGCGTACGTTGGCGTTGGCCAGGCGCAGGAAGCCCGCGGTGCGGGTTGGCGTGCGGAGGTGCACCTCAACGGTTTCCACTTCGCCAAACAGCCAGTAGAGCATATCGTAGAAATGCACGCCAATATTGGTGGCCAGGCCGCCGCTCAAATGCTCGTAGGCTTTCCAACTTTTGAGATACCACTTGCCTCGACCGGTCACGTAGGTCAGCACAATATCGTGGGTGGTGGGGCTTTCGGCCTGGAGGCGTTCCCGCAAGGCCAACAGCGCGGGATGCACGCGCAATTGGAGCACAGTCCACACCCGATGGCCGGTGAGGGCTTCCAGTTCGCGGAGTTCGTCCACCTCGCGCTGGGTGAGCACAATGGGTTTTTCGCACAGCGCGTCCGCATCCTGGCGAAAGGCCATGCGGATGTGGGGCGCGTGCATGTAGTTCGGGGTGCAGATGGTGAGGTAGTCAATTCCCTGCCCGGCCAGGCGCTGGCGCTCCAGAAAAGCCTCGAAGCGCTCAGGGTGCAGGAAGAATTCGGCTTCGGGGAAGTAGGAATCAATAATGCCGACCGAGTCGGCAACGTCCAGGGCGGCAATGAGTTGATTGCCAGTGTCGTGGATGGCTTTCATGTGCCGCGGGGCAATGTAGCCCGCGGCGCCGGTGAGGGCAAATCGTTTCATAAGAGCGTCACCTTTTCGCTTTGAATGCCGCGCGTCGCGTAGCGGGTGTCCAGCACCCGCGGGGCATGGGCTACGACGAAGCGGTAATCCACGTTGGTGTGCGGTGTGGTGATGATGACCAGATCCACCGACTGCAGTGTTTCTGCGGTCAGGGGCACGCTGTCCAAATCCAGCCCTTCCTGGTGGAAGGAAGGAATGTAGGGGTCGTGATAGAGCACTTCCGCACCGTCTTGCTGGAGCAGGCGGATGACGTCAATCGCGGGCGATTCGCGCCAATCGCTGACGTCGTGTTTGTAGGCCAGGCCCAAAATCAAAATGCGCGAGCGGGAAGGCGCTTTGCCCATTTCGTTGAGCAACCGCCAGGCCTTTTGGCGCACAAATTCGGGCATGTGGCGGTTGATTTCGCCGGCCAGACCAATGAAGCGGGTGCGGAAGTTGTATTCCCGGGCCTTCCATTCCAAATAATGGGGATCCAACGGAATGCAGTGCCCGCCTACGCCTGGGCCGGGGTAGAAGGGCATGATGCCAAAGGGCTTGGTGAAAGCCGCATCCAGCACTTCCCACACGTTCAGCCCCATGCGGTCGCACAAAAGCGCCAATTCGTTGACCAGGGCAATGTTGACCGCGCGGAAAGTGTTTTCGTACACCTTGACCAGTTCCGCTGTTTTGGCCGACGAAACCGGCACGATTTTGTCAATGATTTGACCATAAAACGCCGAAGCCACCTCAGAAGACGCGGGCCCCACCCCGCCGACCACTTTGGTGGTGTTTTTGGTTTTCCAGCGTTTATTGCCGGGGTCCACACGCTCTGGGGAATGCGCGAGGAAGAAGTCTTGCTCGGCTTTGAGGCCGCTTTCTTCCAGAATGGGCAACATGACCTCTTCGGTAGTGCCTGGATACGTGGTGGACTCCAGGCTAATGAGTTGCCCTGGGCGCAGGTGTTTGCTGAGTTCTCGGGTCACATGGACCACGTATTTCAGTTCGGGCGTGAGGTGGCGGGTGAGCGGCGTGGGCACTGCGATGACGATCACGTCCAGGTCTTCGACGCCGTCGAAAGACACCTGTGCGCGCAGTTGGCCGGTTTCCACCGCGGCTTTGAGGTCTTCTTCGCGGATGTCGTCAATGTAATTTTCGCCGCGGTTGACCTTGGCCACGCGTTCGGGGTTGCGCTCAATGCCTAAAACCTGGAAGCCAGCACGCGCGGCTTCCAGAGCAAAGGGCAAGCCCACATAGCCCAGCCCCACAACGCCAACTTGGGCTTTATGGCTGGTGATTTTGTCCAGCAGGGTGGTTTTGAGGTCCATAGCGGTTCCTCCGAGGGAAAACAGGCGGCAATTCGCAAGGCAAAAGTATACTACACCTCGCTTGCTTGCCGAAAGACCGCTTCGTAAGAAGCAATGATGTGAGGTAAGGCAAAAGTTTCGGCTTTGTGCAGGCTGGCTTCCCGAAAAGCCGCCAGCCGTTGGGGGCTTGGGATCAGGGCGCGGAGTTTGTCTTCAAATGCGGGGGCATCTTCAGGGTCGGCGATGGCAAAGCCGTTTTTCCCTTCGTCCACCAAATCCACAAATCCGCCGACCTTCCCCACCACCAGCGCCAGCCCTTTGGCCAGGGCCTGTACACCCACCACGGGCAGGCCCTCACTGCGGGAAGGCATAAAAAGGATGTCACTGCGTTCAAATTCGTCCAGCACGTCGTCAGGGGTGACCCAGCCGGGCAGGGTAAAGCGGCTTTCCAGGCCGTGTTGGGCAATGGCTTCCCGCACTTGAGGCATGAGGGGGCCGTCGCCCAGCATGGTGCAGTGCCAATCCAAATCTTGCAATTGCGAGAGCACTTTGACCACCATCAAAGGGTTCTTTTGGGGCACAAAGCGCCCGGCAAACACGAGCCGCGGCGGGGAATGCACAGCAATGCTTTTGGCGCGCAGGGCTTCCACGTCCACGCCGTTGTGAATGACCTGAATGGGCACGTCGTAGTGTTGCAGGGCCAGCGAGCGGGTAAATTCGCTCACAGCGATGGCCTGCGCGGCCCGCTTCCAGATGGGCGGCGTAAAAGGATAGACGAAGCGGAACCATTTGCTGGTTTTTTCGGGCGTGCCGCCGGGCACGTCGCCCAGGTGCGCGGTGAGCACATAGGGCACGCCGGTAAGAAGAGAAAGCGCCCACGCAGCAGCGCCAGCGGGCACAGCAAAGTGGGCGTGAATTACATCCGGGCGTTCGCGGCGAATCAGGCGCCAACCCTGGAACACCGCCTGGAGCACATACAGCCCCATAGAAAGGAAACTGGCTCGAAAGGCTTCCTGGCGCGCCACAGGCATACGCACGATGCGCACGCCGTTGCGGGTTTCTTCTTTGGGCAGGGTGTCGAACGCGGACGTCAGCACCGTGACTTCATGGCCGCGCGCGACCAGCCCCTCGGCCAAATCCTGGGCTACGCGGCCTCCGCCCCCGCCCACAGGTGGATATTCGTGAATGAGCACCAAAATTCGCATGGCTTTTGCCTCAGCCTGCTTTTGAAATATTCAACACCCGCCGCACAGTGTAGGTGGGCTTCCCTTGGGCTTCGTGATAAGTGCGCACCAGCAGTTCGGCAATCAGCCCCATGAGGATGGATTGAAAGCCCAAAATGACGAACATCAAACTCAATTGGAACAGGGGCGAGGTCATGAGAGCCACGTTCCAGACGATGCGGCGCACGATGAGGTAGAACAGCAGGGCCAGGCTGGGCAAGATCAGCGCCAGCCCCATGCCGCCAAACAGGTAGATGGGTTTGTGGAAGTAACTCAGCAGGAATTTGACCGTGAACAAGTCCAAAATAACCTTCAGGGTGCGGGTCAGGCCGTATTTGGATTTGCCGAACTTGCGGGGATGATGTCGCACAGGCACTTCGGTCATGCGTGCGCCCACCGAGGCCGCGTAGGCGGGAATGAAGCGGTGCATTTCGCCGTACAGGCGGAAGCCTTCCAGCACTTCGCGGCGGTAGGCTTTGAGGGTGCAGCCGTAATCGTGCAGGTGCACGCCCGTGACCCATGAGATCAGCGCGTTGGCCAGGTGCGAAGGCAGCACGCGGGTGAGGTAAGGGTCTTTGCGGTCTTTGCGCCAACCGCTGACCACGTCGTAGCCTTCTTCCAGTTTGTTCACCAGCATGGGAATGTCGGCTGGGTCGTTTTGCAAATCCGCGTCCATGAGCACGATGATGTCGCCCTGGGCGTGGTCAATGCCCGCGGCAATGGCCGCGGTTTGGCCAAAGTTGCGCCGCAGGAAGACCACGCGCACGTGCTCCGGGTCTTCTTGGGCCAATTGTTCCAACACAGCCGCGCTGTTATCGGTGCTGCCGTCGTCCACCAGCACCACTTCCCACGGGTAACGGCAGTTGGCCAACCCTTCGTGCAGCGCGCGGTGGAGCAGGGGGAGGTTGTCTTCTTCGTTATAAACTGGAATGACAAT